>JAVJPD010000701.1:0-11218 GCA_040216475.1 Rhodospirillales bacterium | reverse complement strand
TACGGCAACGTGGTGTCGGTCTATCACGCCATCGAGTATTTCGAGGAAGCCGGCGTCGTCGGCGTCAACCTGGAAGACCAGGGCGACGGCAAGCGGTGCGGCCACATGGAGGGCAAGCAGGTCGTCGACACGCCTTACATGTGCAAGAAACTCGAAGCCGCGTGCAAGGCGCGTAAGGACAAGGATTTTCTCATCATCGCGCGCACCGACGCCATCGCCGTCGAGGGCATCGATTCGGCGGTCGAGCGCTTGAAGGAATACGTGAACGTCGGCGCCGACATGGTGTTCGCCGACGCGGTGCGCAGCGAGGACGACATCAAGAAGATCGTCGACAACGTGGACGCGCCGCTCTCGGTCAACATGGGCTTCGCGATCCGCTCGCGCCCGACCACGCCGCTGATCCCCCTGAAGCGCCTGGAGGAGCTCGGCGTGAAGCGCGTCAGCCTGGCGCGCATGATGCCGGCGGCCGCGATCATGGGCATGCGGAAATCCCTCGAGGTGATGAAGGAAGTCATCGCGACCGGCGAGATGGCGGACCGCCCCGATCTGCTGGTCGGCATCGAGGACATCATGGAGCTGATGAACTACCCGCACATCCGCGCGCTCGAAAAGGAATTCATGCTCGACGAGGAATACGAACGCCGCTTCAAAAAGACCAAAGCCGCGGCGGAATAACGACCGAAGCGCCGCGCGCGGCGCGTATAAAAACAAGGGAGAGATGACATGGCAGTGGCGGAAGACGTCTTCGGCGCCAAGAAAACGCTCGAAACGAAAGCGGGACGCGTCGGTTACTTCGACATCAACGAACTCGAAAAGCAGGGCGTCGGGCCGGTGTCGACGCTGCCGTACTCGATCAAGATCTGCCTCGAGAACATGCTGCGCAACGCCGACGGGCGCATCGTCACCGCCGACGACGTGAAACGCTCGGCCAACTGGAAGGACACCCGCGGCTCGCTCACCTATCCGCTGCGCATGTCGCGCGTCATGCTGCCCGACGCCGCCGGGATTCCCTCGTTCATGGATTTGATGGCGATGCGCGAGAAGGTCGTCAAATCGGGGGGCAAGGCCGAGAGCGTCAATCCGGCGGTGCATACCGATCTGATTTTGGATCATTCGGTGACGGCGGATTTCTTCGGCGCCGGCGATTCGATGGCAAAGAACGTCGCCAAGGAGTTCGACCGCAACGCCGAGCGGTACAGTTTCTGCAAATGGGTCAGCCAGGCGTTCGAGAATGTCAGTGTATTGCCCCCCGGGCTCGGCATCTGCCATCAGATCAATCTCGAATATCTCGGCCGCGTCGTCATGACGAAGCGTTCGGGCAACGAAACGATCGCGTATCCCGATAGTCTGGTGGCGTGCGATTCCCACACGCCGATGATCAACGGCATCGGCATCCTGGGCTGGGGCGTCGGCGGCATCGAGGCGGAAGTGGTCATGCTCGGCCAGCCTTATTTCCTGCCCGCGCCCGAGGCGGTCGGCGTGCGCCTGCACGGCGAACTGGCGCCCGGCGTCACCGCGACCGATCTGGTGCTGTCGCTCACGGCCAAACTGCGCGAGGTCGGCGTGACGGCCGCGTTCGTCGAATACTTCGGCCCCGGCGTGAAGCAGCTCTCGATTCCCGACCGCGCGACCATCGCCAACATGTCGCCCGAATACGGCGCCACCATGGGCTTCTTCCCGGTCGACGCGGTGACCCTCGAATACCTGGAGCTGACCGGGCGCGGCGGCGATCACAAGGACCTGGTGGAGCGTTACACCAAGGAGAACGGCCTGTTCGCGAACGGCAAGAGCGGCGCCGAATACACCCGCCTGGTCGATTTCGACATGAGCGCGGTCGAGGCCAGCGTCGCCGGGCCGAAGCGCCCGCAGGATCGCGTCTCGGTCTACGACATCAAGAAAAGTTTCCGCAGCTATCTGACCAAGCCGCCCGCCGAGCGCGGCTACGGCATGAACGAGAAAGAAGCCGCGCGCACGGTCAAGGCAACGTTCAACGGTTCCGAAGCCGAGGTCGGCCACGGCATGCTGGCGATCGCGTCCATTACGTCGTGCACCAACACCTCGAACCCGAACCTGTTGATCGGCGCCGGGCTGCTGGCGCGCAACGCCGCCGCCGCCGGCTTGAAAGCCAAGCCCTGGGTCAAGACCTCGCTCTCGCCGGGCAGTCAGGTGGTCACCGCGTATCTCGAAAAGGCGGGGCTGATGGATGATCTCGAGGCGTGCGGGTTTTATCTCGTCGGCTACGGCTGCATGACCTGCGGCGGCAAGTCCGGCCCGCTGCCCGACGACGTGGTGAAAGTGATCGAGGACAACAAGCTGGTCGCGACCGCCGTGCTGTCCGCCAATCGCAACTTCGAAGGCCGCACCCATCCGTACGTGCGCGGGGCGTATCTGGCCTCGCCGCCGCTGGTGGTGGCGTTCGCGCTGGCCGGGCGCGCCGACATCGATCTGGCGAACGAACCGCTCGGCAAGGACAAAAGCGGCAAGGACGTTTACCTGAAGGACATCTGGCCGAGCCCGGAGGAAATCCGCACGGTCATCAACGACAACCTGAACGCGGCGATGTTCAAGGACGCCTACGCCAAGGCCCTCGAAGGCACCGAGAACTGGAAGAAGCTCGCCGCGCCCGCGGGTCCCTTGTTCGAGTGGGACCAGGAGTCGTATAACAAACTGCCGCCGCCCTGGTTCGACCTGCATGCCGATGATTACGTTTGGCCGGACGAAATCAAGGGCGCGCGCGTGCTCGGCATGTACGGCGACTCGCTCACCACCGATCACGTGACGCCGGGCGGCTATTTCCCCAAGGGCGGCGCCTCGGCGCAGTACATGCAGAGCCTCGGCATCGCCGAGAAGGATTTCAACACGGTGACCCAGCGGCGCGGCAATCACCACGTCATGGAACGCGTGACCTTCGCCAACGTGCGCATCCAGAACCTGGTCGTGCCGGGCAGCGAGGGCGACGTGACGCGCAAGTTCCCGGAAGACGAAAAGATGTTCATGTCGGAGGCCGCGCGCCGATACCGCGCCGAGGGCACGCCGATGATCGTGATCGGCGCCAAGGATTACGGCATGGGTTCTTCGCGCGACTGGGCGGCCAAGGGCCCGGCGCTGCTCGGCGTCGGCGCCATCATCGCCAACTCGTTCGAACGCATCCACCGCTCCAACCTGATCGGCATGGGCGTGGTGCCGCTCTTGTTCGAGGACGGCGAAGGCCGCGAAACCTTGGGGCTGACCGGCGAGGAAACGTTCGATCTGGCCGGCCTCGATGCCGGCATCACGAACGGCGCGGCCATTCAGGTGACCGCGACCGCGCCGGACGGAAAAGCCAAGACGTTCGCGGTGAAAGCCGACGTGCGCTCGCCCTACGAGACCGACTGCCTCAAGAACGGCGGCGTGTTGCTCAAGGTGATGCGCGCGTTCATGGCCGGGGGCGGCACGGCATAAGTTTGAAACCGTAAAAAAGATTCCACGGAGGTTCTGATGACCATCGCACTCGAAATCGCCAAGCGTGTCAACGCCTTGAAATACGAGGATTTTCCGAAAGAAGCCGTCGAGTGGGCCAAGGTCGCCATCGCCGATACCGTCGGCGTGACGCTCGCGGGCTCGGTTGAGCAGACCGCGCAGATTCCGCTGCGCGTGTTGGGTGCCGGCGCGGTTGCCGGACCGAGCCTGATCTGGGGCAACACCGCGCGCACCCGCCCGCTCGACGCGGCGCTGATCAACGGCGTGGCCGCGCACGCGCTCGATTTCGACGACTGCAACGACGATCTCGGCGGCCATCCGTCCGCGCCGATGGTGCCGGGCATGGTGGCGCTCGCGGAAGAGATCGGCGTTTCGGGCCGCGATTTCGTCGAGGCCTTCATCGCCGGTTACGAAACCGAATGCCGGATCGCGCGCGGCGTGCATCTTCATCATTATCTCAAGGGCTGGCATCCGACGGCGACCCTCGGCACCTTCGGCGCCACGGCTGCCTGCGGCCGGCTTCTGAAATTATCCGACGCGCAACTGGCGACGGCGCTGGCGCTGGCGGTGTCGCTCACGTCCGGCGTGAAGGCGAACTTCGGCACCATGACCAAGCCGCTGCACGTCGGCCTCACCAACCGCAACGGGCTGTTTGCCGCGTTGATGGCGAAGGAAGGCTTCACGGCGAGCGCGGAAGCCTTCGAGCATCCCCAGGGCTTCTTCGAGGTGTTCAACGGCAAGGACACCTACGACGCCGGGAAGGTTCTCGCCGATTGGGCGAACCCGCTGCAGATTTTGGCGCCGGGCGTCGCGATCAAGCAGTATCCGTCCTGCGCCGGCACCCATTCGGCGGCCGACGCGGTGATCGCGTTGCGCGGCGAACATGGTATCAAAGCCGACGACGTCGCCAGGATCGACTCGCAAACCCATTACACGCGCTACAAGCACACCAACCGGGCCGATCCGCAAAGCCCGCTCGACGCCAAGTTCAGCGTGCAATACGTGATGGCGCGCGGCCTGCTCGACGGTCAGTTGACGTTCGACGACTTCGAGGGCGAGGCGTTCAACGACTCCAAGGTGCGCGCGGTGATGAATAAAATCGACGCGCGCGAGCACGCGAACGACGACGAACGCTACAGCGTCGACATCAAGATGACGCTGAAGGACGGCCGCGTCCTCGAAAAACATCTGGAACGCGCCAAGGGGCGCGGGCCGTCGGTCGCGCTGTCGCCCGCCGAACTCAAGACCAAGTTCGTCAATTGCGCGACGCGGGTGATGTCGGGCGAACAGGCGGAAGCCTTGCACGGGCAGTGCCGCGCGTTGGAGACTTTGGGCGACGTGCGCGATCTGTCGCGTCTCTTGGAAGCCGCGCCGCGCAAGGCGCACGCGGCGGAGTAACGGCCATGGCGGACGGACTTGCCCTCGAGATCGCCAAGCGCGCGAATGCCTTAAAGTACGCGGACTTCCCCGCCGATGCCGTCCATTGGGCCAAGGTCGCGATCACGGACGCCTTCGGGGTCAGCCTCGCGGGCGCGCATGAACCGGCACCCGAGATCGCCGGGCACGTGCTGGAAGCCGCGCGCACGCCGGGGCCGAGCCTGCTGTGGGGCACGAATGTGCGCACGCGCCCGATGGAAGCCGCGCTCGTCAACGGCACCGCCTGTCACGCCCTCGATTACGACGACACCAACAATACCAGCGGCGCCCATCCGACCTGTCCGGTGCTGCCGGCCGCCGTGGCGTTGGGGGAAGAACTCGGCGCATCGGGCCGCGATATCGTCGAGGCCTATGTCGTCGGCGTCGAGACGCTCGCGCGCATCTCGCAGGCCGTGCAGGTCGAGCATCACCATTACCGCAAGGGCTGGCATCCGACCGGCACGCTGGGCGTGTTCGGCGCCGCGGCCGCCTGCGGCCGCCTGCTCAAGCTCTCGGACGAACACATGGCGGCGGCGCTTTCCATCGCCGTTTCGGAAGCCTCCGGCGTGAAGGCGAACTTCGGCACCATGACCAAGCCGCTGCACGCGGGCCTCGCCAATCGCAACGGCCTGTTCGCCGCGCTGATGGCCAAGGAAGGCTTCACCGCGAGCCCGCAGGCCTTCGAGCATTCCCAGGGTTTCTTCGCCGTCTACAACGGTCCCGGCCCGTTTGTGCCGGAGAAGGCGTTGGAGAACTGGGCGAGCCCGCTCGAGATCGCCGATCCCAGCATCGGCATCAAGCAGTATCCCTGCTGCGGCAGCGTCATGCCGGTGATGGACCTGGCCCTGGCGATGCGCAAGAAGCACGGCCTCAAGCCCGAGGACATTAAATCCGTGACGCCGATGACCCACGAGCGCCGTTTGTATCACACCACCCGGCCCGATCCGCGCACCAGCCTGGACGCCAAGTTCAGCGTCGAATACTGCACCGCGCGCGCCTTGCTCGACGGCGCGATCGTGTTCGAGCAGTTCGAGGGCGAGGCCCACCTCGATCCGGCCGTGCGCAAATTCATGGCCGAAAAAGTGAAGGCCGAGCCGCACACGGACGACAACCACTACGGCGCGCATTTGGTGATCACGCTCAACGACGGCCGGGTCTTGAAGGACTATACGGCGAAGGCGAAGGGCCGCGGCCCGGATCATCCCCTGAGCGCGGATGAACTCAAAGCCAAGTTCGTCAACTGCGCCAAGCGCGCGTTGCCCGAGAGCCAGGTCGAGGCGCTATACGCCGCTTGCCAAGGGTTCGAGGCGTTAAAGAACGTCCGCGAGATCACCAAGCTGATGGAAACGTCACCGGGCGCGCAAAAAGCGGCGGAGTGAACGGCGCAAGTCAGTTTTTTCTTCCTCTACTTTTTCTCTTCCCCATCCCCCAGCACCTCCTCCAGCCAGCGCGCGGTTTCGCTCGGCGGTTCGGTCTCGGGCGCGAGGCAGGCGCGCAGGTCGACGCGCTTGCGTTCGATGAACAGGCCGAGGTGCCGGGCCAGGGCTTCGAGGGCCGGCAGCTTGGCGTGCAGTTTGACCTGAAATCTGCCGCGCGCATCGAACCCCCAGCCGGCGATCAGGCGGCGCGCGCGTTCGGGCAGCAGCGCGATGTCGGCGGGGCCCCGGAGCGCCGTGGTAGCGATCTCGATGGGGTCCATGAAGGCGATGGCCGCAAGTTCCGCGATCACCTGATCGCGCACGATGCCTTCGTGCCGGGCGCGCGCCTCCACGGCGGCGTCGAGGGCGGCGCGCACATCGGGGTGTTCGAGCAGGCGCAGGCCGTTCTTTTGCGCGGAGGCTTCGGCGTAACCGGCGCGCCGCGCCGCCTGCTCGGCATTGAGGTCGATCAGATATTCCTCGACGAAGCGGCGCTGGCGGGCGTTCAGGCGGTCGGGCCCGCCGGGGCATACGGCAGGCGCGGTGCTCTTGGAAACATGTCGGGGCATGATTGGATGAAACCGGCATAAAAAAAGCCGTTCCCGGGAGAACGGCGCATAAGGCGTTGAATATAAGCCACATGGGGATCGCGGTGTTCGTTTTCAAGAGGGGGCGGGGCCTCAAAGGCTTGATCGGACGGCTGTGAACCGGGAAACTTCTTCGAAACGAACGATAGGGGGAGCGCGTGCTCGATTTTCTGTCCCGCAACATCCGCCTGCTCGGGTTCGTTGCGATTGCCGTGTCGCTGATCGCCTGGGGGATCGATCTTTCCGGGCTGGTCTACGAGTGCGTCTATTGCCGGGCGCAGCGCACGGCCATCGGCATCGCCGGGATTCTGATGATCCTGCCGGACCCGCGCCGCTGGTGGATACGCTACGCCGCCGCGGCGATCTGCTTCTTCGGCGCCAGCGTGGCAGCCGATCAGGTGTTCCTCGTCGTGCGCGCGATCGATGCGGGCCGCGCCTTCGGCATGCTCAATCTCGTCATGGCCGCCGGGGCCCTGTTCGCGCTCGTCGGTCAGGCATTGATAGTGTTTACGCCGAAACCTCTCGAATAAGGAGCAAGCGATGCGTTCGATAATGGCCGCCCTGTCGGCGTTTCTGGTTTTTATTTCCGCTTCGGCGGGCGTCTCGGCGGCGGACCCGCTCGGCGTCGTCTTGATGCACGGCAAGCGCGGCACCGACAATGCGGGCTCGCCCGTCGGCGTGCTGGCCGAAGCCCTGCGGGAAGCCGGTTTCAAGACGGTCGTGCCCGAAATGCCGTGGTCGCGCGACCGGTTCCTGGATCGTGACTTCGAGGGCATCCTCGCCGAGATCGACGCGGCGGTGAAACAACTCGAGAAAGCCGGCGCGAAGAAGATCGTCGTCGGCGGGCACAGCCTCGGCGCCAACGCCGCGCTCGCTTTCGGGGCGCGCCGGGACGGCTTGGCGGGGGTCTTGGTCATCGCGCCGGGGCACGTGCCCGAGGCCAAGGGCTTTCGCGAGCGTTTCGGCGCGGACGTCGCCAAGGCCAAGGCGATGATCGCGGCGGGCAAGGGAAACGAAAAAGCGGATTTCGGCGACCGTAACCAGGGCGACACCGACACGTTCTCGGTGGCGGCGAAAAACTACGCCGATTTCATGGACCCCGAGGGGCCGATGGTGATGCCCCGGAACGCGGCGAAGCTGAAAGGCGCGCCCTTGATGGTGATCATCGGCGAAAAAGACAGCGCGTTTCGTTTCGGGCGCGGCGGGCGGGACGACATTTTCGACAAGGCGCCCGCGCACCCGAAGAGCGTTTACAAGGTCGTGCGCGGCGGCCACAAGGCGACACCGCGCATCGGCAAGGCCGCGATCATCGACTGGCTGAAATCTCTTTGAACGGTCACCCTGAATGCTTGGCCACACCTCATGTCAAGGCAAGCCTCGGCGGTTCGTCACCGCAAGTTATCGTGAGCCCATCCCAGTAACAGCTTGCCTGCATGCAAGGCTTTAAGGGCTTTTTCTTTTTGATCCTCCAGCGGATCGGCAACGGATAGCTTTGGAACGGCGATCCGAATTGATGCCGATTTTGCCGCCTTTACGATTTTCATCCCATCCAGCAACTTAGTGCCGTATTTTTGTTGCATCTCCAAAAGATTTGATCCCATTCCGGAAAATTGAAGATCGAAGAAACCGTGCGTTAGTTTATGAGCGAGAACAACTTCCCTAGGAAGGCCAGTTTGCCCGAAATATATGAAGGTCGAACCTGCGGGTTTGTTTTTCGGTTCTTCCATGCAAAATTCCGGGGCTGCGTCCATGCAGAGATGCCAATAATCCTTCCAAAATTGACTGACTGCCCCGTCGGCAACCATTTGATATCCAGACGTGCTTTTCTCTATCGCGGAAGTCAAAACAGAAATTTTATAAGTCTTGCGTCCCGATGGAAGTCGGGAATTCTCAAACCAATTTTTGATTTCTTCGTAATGAATTCTGCGGTCGAAGTTTTTCTTGTCTTCGTTGAAATATACTCGCGGCGCGATCAGTAAGGTCATGCAACGGTTGGCCTTGCCGTGTTTGATGTAATTTTCTCCGCGTTGTTTGTAGCGTTCGTATTGTTTCGGTTGAAAGCCCGCATTTACCTTATTTTCGACTAACAGCACTAACGTATCGCCGTCGTTTTCTTCGTATAGAATTTCCAGGTCGGACTCGCCGGTCGAATCGGTTACGGAACGGCGGGCTTCCAGAAAACGGTACGCGGCTGCGTTCAGGCCGAGTTCAGTTAGGAAAAAGGTATGAAAATCAGGAGACGAATAAAATTCTTCCAACAAAAGAAGATCCATGTCCCGTTCGGAAATTCCCGATATGTGTATGGACGCTTGATCCGTCATGACGTTCAGCCAGGTTTTTGCTTGGGCCCTTAAATAGTATCAGGTTCTAATATTGGAGACAGCGTCAGAAACGATATTGTCGATTTGTGGACATCGCCGTGATGCTTGCCGGACGCTCCGGGCTTGCGCCGGGGCGTGACGGTTAGAGCAGGGCGGCTTGTCTGAAGCCCTGAAATCCCGCACAATAAAGCCGGCCGAAAAACACGAACTGCCGCTGGAGGAACGCACCATGGGAGTCGCCAAGGAAATCGCCGCGCGCATTAACGCGTTGAAATACGAGGATTTCCCCGAAGAGGCCCTGCGCTGGGCCAAGATCGCCGTCGCCGACACTCTCGGCTGCGCGCTCGCGGGCAGCCGAGAGGAGACCGCCAGGATTCCCGCCCGGGTTCTCGGCGCGGGGCAAAACCCCGGCGCGAGCCTGATCTGGGGCACGAACACGCGCACCCGCCCGCTCGACGCCGCGCTGATCAACGGCACGGCGGCGCACGCGTTCGATTACGACGACTGCAACGAATCCCTCGGCGGCCATCCCTCCGCGCCCGTGATCCCGGGCGCGCTGGCGATCGGCGAGGAGACCGGCGCGTCGGGCCGCGATTTTCTCGAGGCCTACATCGCCGGTTTCGAAACCGAAACCCGCATCGCCCGCGGCGTGCATTTTCATCACTACACCAAGGGCTGGCACCCGACCGCGACGCTGGGCACGTTCGGCGCCGTTGCCGCCTGCGGGCGCCTGCTGAAACTCGACGACGACACCCTGGCCACCGCGCTCGCCATCGCCGTGTCGCTGGCCGCCGGGGTCAAGGCGAACTTCGGCACCATGGTCAAGCCGCTGCATGTCGGGCTCACCGCGCGCAACGGCCTGTTCGCGTGTTTGATGGCGAAGGAGGGCTTCACCGCGAACCCGGAAGCGTTCGAACATTCCCAGGGCTTCTTCGAGGTCTACAACGGCAAGGGCACCTATGACGTCGAGAAGATTCTCGCCGATTGGGGCAAGCCGCTCGACATCGTTAGCCCGGGCGTGGCGATCAAGCAGCATCCCTGTTGCGGCAGCGCGCACCCGGCGGTCGACGCGGCCATCGCGGTGTTTGATAAGCACCGTCCGGCGTTCGACCGAATTGCCAAGGTCGAAACCTCGACCCATGAAATTCGCCTGCAGCACACAAATCGGCCCGATCCGCAAGGCGAGCTGGCGGCGAAGTTCTCCGTGCAGTACTGCGTGCTGCGGGGCTTGAAGGAGGGCAAGGTCATCCTCGAGCATTTCGAGAACGAGGCCTACATGGACAAGGACATCCGCGCGCTGCTGCCGAAGGTCGCGGCGACGTCCTACACCGGCGACAATTCCTTCCTCGGCACGGTCAAGGTGACGATGAAGGACGGCACGGTCTACGAGGAGACGGCGGAAACGGCGCTCGGGCGCGGCCCCGACAACCCGCTGACCGCGGAACAGTTGAAACAAAAATTCATCGACTGCGCGGTACGCGCGATCCCCGAGGACAAAGCCGAACGCCTGCACGCGCGGATTTGGGATATCGAGAACGTCACGTCCGTGCGCGAGATCGCGGATGCCATGACGGCGGCTTCGGGCGAAAAAAGCCGGGGCGGCGCGGCTAAAGCGGCGGAGTAAACGAATCGTCTCGAAGTTATAAGACTCACATCTATTCTGTCTCTATTGGATGGGTAGAATGCGGTTGATGTGTTTATTTATTAAGCATTAGTGGTTTTATAATGAGCGACGATGCGTTTGCATTAGCGACTAAAGCTTCAACATTGCTTTCCCTCCCTATTGAGGCAGTGCTTTCTGAAAGCAAAGACTTAACTTGCGGAAGCTACGCGTCAGTATTTTTTGAAAAAATCCGCGAGTCTGACGAAGGCAGGCTTGAAGAATTTGCGACAGCGTGGCGCTTAATTGCGCGATTGTCTCAAATGATGCTTCAAGAAAGTAATCCGAGTGAGCCCTTTCGCCCTGTTTTTGAAGGCCCTGGAGGGCGTTCTATTTTACCGAGCGATATCGATGATG
>JAVJPD010000700.1:0-1094 GCA_040216475.1 Rhodospirillales bacterium | reverse complement strand
GGGATGCCGTGCAGGGGGCCGCGGTCATGGCCTCGCACGATGTCCTGTTCCGCCTGTTTGGCTTTTTGCCGTGCTTGTTCGCCGAGAACGGTGATATAGGCCCGCAGGGTGCCGTCCCAGCGTTCGATGCGGTTGAGATAGAGTTCGACCAGGTCGACCGGCGATATTTCCTTCGCCCGAATGAGCGCCGCCTGTTCGGCGATGCTCATGTAGGCGAGATCGGTATCGTTCACGCAGCCGTTCCCTCTATAATGGCGATCAGGCGTCCTTGAATTTCGGATCGCGCGGGTGTTTGAAATAGCCCATGGGGCCGATCTCGACCACGCCGCCGACGCCCGGCACCTTGAACTTGACCGGCAATTCGCCTTTCGGGGTCAGGAATTCGCAGCCGTGCCGCGCGAGTTTCTCGACGCAGGCGTCGATATCTTCCACTTCGATGCCGAAATGGCCGATTCGGGTGCCGGGGCCGGAGAATTGAGCTTCCTCGGAACTGTCGTCGTCGTATTGTGCGAAGGCGAGGTCGACGGTGCCGTCGTCCAAGTGAACCGTGCCGTGGTCGTCGCGCACCCGGCGTTCGCCGGTGCGTTTGAAGCCGAAGATGCTTTCATAGATATCGGCCGATTTAAGCCGGTCCTCGACCTTGAGTTGGATATGCGTGATTTTCGCCATGAAAGTTTCCCGGTCGGTTGTCGCGGAACAAGAATAATCGTAAAGGCGCTCTTGCCAAGTATATGTTAAAAAACTAATATGCGTAAAACAATACGCCGCACGGGCAAGCCGTCCGAGTTTTCGTCATTTCATCTTTCTCAAGGAAAAGTTGAGAGTTAACCAGGGAGAACGCCATGGGTTCCGATCCGTTGTTGCAAGATAAGGCCTTTTCATTCGTACGCGTTGCGCCGCGTCCCGTAAAGCCGCGTCCTTACGGCATGACCGTTATCGCGGATCGTGGCTGGGGCATGAACCGGGTCAACGACGTTCTCGAAATGGCGGGCGAGTACGTCGATTGGTGCAAAATCGGCATCGGCGCGTTCCGGCTGCAAAGCGAAGACTTTCTACGCCGTAAGATCGAGGCTTTCCACAAGCACGACGTTAAA
>JAVJPD010000699.1:0-1966 GCA_040216475.1 Rhodospirillales bacterium | reverse complement strand
TTACCCGCAAGGGCACCGACCGGATCATCAAGTTCGCATTCGAGTTGGCGAAGACCCGGCCGGCCAAGCACGTCACTTCGGCGACGAAATCAAACGGTATCAAGCACACGATGCCTTACTGGGACGAACGTTTCGCCGCCGTCTCGAAGCAGTATCCCGGCATCAAGACCGATCAGTTCCATATCGATATTCTGACGGCGCATTTCGTGCGCAATCCGCATTGGTTCGACGTGGTCGTCGGCAGCAACCTGTTCGGCGATATTCTGTCCGATCTCGGCCCGGCGGTGACCGGCACCATCGGCATCGCGCCCGGCGGCAACATCAATCCGGAAAAGGCATATCCCTCGATGTTCGAGCCGGTACACGGCTCGGCGCCGGATATCGCGGGGCAGGGCATCGCCAATCCGATCGGCCAAATCTGGTCGGGTGCGATGATGCTCGAGCACCTTGGCCATAAGGAGGCCGCCGATCAGATCGTCAAGGCGATCGAGGTCGTTCTGAAGGAGCCGAAGCTGCTGACTCCGGACATGGGCGGCAAGGCCAGCACCAAGGACCTCGGTAAGGCCATCGTCGACGCGCTTTAAAAGCGAACGCGCGGCTCAACGGCCCTTGAAGTTGGGCTTGCGCTTCTCCATGAACGCCGTGCGGCCTTCGATGTAGTCCTCGCTCTTGAAGCAGGCGTCCACCATGCGCTCGCACTCTGCAAGATCGCGGTCGGCCGGGTCCTTCACGATGTTCGCGATGATGGTTTTGATCGAGGCGATCGTCATCGGCGCGTTGTCGCCGATCGTCTGCGCGTATTCCATCACGGTGCTTTCCAGTTCGGCTTCCGGCACGACCTTGTTGACGAGCCCCATGTGGTAGGCTTCCTGGGCGCTGTAGCGGCCGCCGGTGAACAGAATGTCCTTGGCGTTTGCCGGGCCGACGACGTCGACGAGGCGGCGGATGCTGGAAAATTTATAGCCGAGCCCGAGCTTCGCGGCGGGAATGCCGAATTGGGATTTATCCGAGCAAATCCGCAG
The DNA here is from genome assembly GCA_040216475.1 of Rhodospirillales bacterium. Classification (GTDB taxonomy): domain Bacteria; phylum Pseudomonadota; class Alphaproteobacteria; order Rhodospirillales; family CALINB01; genus CALINB01. Next base: position 944 of record JAVJPD010000699.1, on the reverse strand, counting down.
ATCGCAATCGAGCGCGAAGCCGGCGCCGCCGCCCATGCAAAATCCGTTGATCATGGCGATAGTCGGCTTGGGGCAGCCCATCAGCTTTTGATGCACCCGGTTGCTGGTTTCGTTGTATTTCTCGATCTGCTCCGGCGTCGAGCGCACCTTGTCGAATGCCGAGATGTCGCTGCCCGAAACGAAGGATTTGCCGCCGGCGCCGGTCAACACGATCACGCGAATGGCGTCGTTGGGAACAAATTCGTCGAGGGCCTCCTCGATGCCGTCCCACATGTCGGGGGAGACGGCGTTGCGCCGTTCCGGATTGTTGAAAATGATGATGCCGACGGTTCCCTTGGTTTCGGTCAACAGTTTTTCGGTGGCCATTTCGCGTTTTCCTCCCTTAAATAATCGTCCGGTTGCGCAGATCGTCGATTTCCTCGCTGCTCAAGCCCAGATCCTTCAAGATTTCATCGGTGTGTTCGCCGCGTTCGGGCGCGGATACCTTCAGCGTGCTGCTCGACTTGTTCATGTTGATCGGCTGCGCGACCAAGTCGATTTCCCCCATGGCTTGGGAGAGAACCGACTGTGACATGCCGAGCTGTTGCGCCTGCGGGTCGGCAAAGGTTTGGTCGATGGTATAAATGGGACCGGCGGGAATGCCGGCCTCGTTCAGCTTCTCGATCCAATACGTGCTGTCTTGATCCTTCATCGTCTCATTGAGCCGCGCGAAGATTGTCTCGCGGTTTTTAAAACGCCCCTTGGTATCGGCGAAGTCCGGGTTGTCGGCCCAATCGTCGAAGCCCAGCGTGGCGCAGAGTTTCTTCCACATCACGGCGCCCGACGACGCCAGATTGATATAGCCGTCGCGGGTTTTGACGATGCCGGTCGGCGTGCCGGTCGGATGGCGGTTGCCGGCCTGCTGCGGCACTTCCTTGTTCATCAGCCAGCGCGCGGCCTGGAAG
>JAVJPD010000698.1:0-8827 GCA_040216475.1 Rhodospirillales bacterium | reverse complement strand
CCGCCGTCCGGACCCGCGAGCCGTTAACCCCAGGTTTTGTGTCGCTGCTGGAGCCGTTCATCGACACCATCGTGATCTGCACCATGACGGCGCTCGTCATTATCATCACCGGCATGTACGTCGATACGGGCGGGATGAGCGGCGTCGAGCTGACGTCGAAGGCGTTCGCAAGCGCCTTTCCCTGGTTCCGCTACGTCTTGACGCTGGCGGTGATCCTGTTCGCGTATTCGACGATGATTTCCTGGTCTTATTACGGCTCCAAGGCCTGGACCTACCTGTTCGGCGAAACCCGGCAGGCGGACGTGACCTACAAGGCGATCTTCTGCGCGTTCATCGTGCTGGGCTCGTCGATGAATCTGAGTTCCGTCGTCGATTTTTCCGACGCCATGATCTTCGCGATGGCGTTGCTGAATATCGCCGGATTATACGTTCTCGCGCCGAAAGTGAAGCAGGCGCTTCAATCTTATCTTGCGCGCCTGGAGCGGGGCGAGATCGCCGGGAAAAAATGAAAGTACCGCTGCAAAAAGCGTAACGATTCTGTGACCTTTTGAGGAGAATCCGAGGCGTCCATGGACAAGGCGTGCCGGGCTCGGTATGGTGCTTCACGTTTGAAAAAAAGCCCAAACCGTTATTTTCATGTTTGCACACGCTGAACTGGCTTCCTTCGAGGATTGCGCTCCGGAATCGGGTGATTTTTTAACCGATGTCCTGGCCGGCTTGAGCCGGCCCCTGAAAACGCTGCCGTGCAAATATTTCTACAACGAGCGCGGCTCGGATTTGTTCAATCGAATCTGCGAATTGCCGGAGTACTACCCGACCCGGACGGAAAAGGCGCTGCTGCAGGATTGCGCGCCGGAAATCGCCGCCGTGATCGGACCGCAATGCTGCCTGATCGAATACGGCACCGGTTCCAGCGATAAAATGCGCATTATGCTGGATGCTCTGGATCGTCCGGCGGCTTTCGTCGCCGTCGATATTTCCAAAGAGCATCTTCTGCTGGCGACGGCCGCGTTGGCAAAGGAGCGTCCCGATCTCAACGTTCACGCCGTTTGTGCCGATTACACCAAGCCGTTCGACGTGCCGGCGCTCGAAAGCGACGGCGGCGGGAAAGCGGTGGCATTTTTCCCGGGCTCGAGCCTCGGCAACTTCGATCCCGATCAGGCTTCCGGTTTTCTCGCCAACGCGGCGCACGTGGTGGATGCCGGCGGCGGCATGGTGATCGGCATCGATCTCAAGAAAGACGATGAAATTCTCAACGCGGCCTACAACGACTCGGCGGGCGTAACGGCGGCGTTTAACAAGAACATTCTGCTTCGGATCAATTCGGAGCTCGGCGGATCGTTCGTGTTGGACGATTTCAAGCACCATGCGTTCTATAACGGCGATAAAGGCCGCGTGGAGATGCATTTGATCAGCCGTAAGGACCAGACCGTGCGGATCGCGGGACACGAGTTCCGCTTCCGGAAAGGGGAAAGCATTCACACGGAAAATTCCTACAAATACGACGTCCGCGAATTTCAAAGCCTGGCGCGCGGTGCCGGATTCGCACCGGTCCAAGTGTGGACCGATCGCGAGGGGCTGTTCAGCGTGCATTATCTCGAAGCGATGGCCTGATTCCCGGTCATAACTATTAATTATACTGGGCGAACTTCCGGTTCCGGCTGACAATCACGCCGTTCTTCGGGGGAAGGGGGTCATGGGGCTCGGCGTTTCCACAATCGGGTTTCTGTTCATCGGCGCCGCCGCGACGGCGGTGATCAGCGCCATCGTTGGGTTCGGCGGCGGGTTGTCGCTGTTCGCCCTGCTGGCGCTGGTTCTTGACTTTGCCTTGTTGATTCCGATTTACGGCGCCGTGCAGTTTTCGAGTGCAGCCTCGCGGGTCTGGTTCTTCCGCAAGGATATCGTGTTTCCGTTGTTCCGGTCGTTCCTGATCGCTTTTCTGCCGTGCTACGGCATCAGTGTGGCATTGTGGCTATATCTGATCGAGGCCAAGGAGGCACAGCCGTATCTCAAGATGGCGATCGGGGTCTATCTGATCCTCTACGTCGGCATCGAACGGATGCGGATAGAAGGCGGCGATCCGAAGCGCCTCGCGATCTGGGCCGGGATCATCAGCGGCCTGTTGTCGAATATCGTTGCCGTCGGCGCTATCCAAGCGCCGTTTTTCGCCGGGCTGAAACTCCGCAAGGAGGAATTCGTCGCGCTGATGGCGGTGGCTTCGGCGGTGGTCAACGGCCTCAAGATTCCCCTGTTTCTTTTCATCCTGGACCGGCTCTCCGTCGACGCGTTCATTTTGATCGCGTTGCTGGCGCTGGCGAGTTTTCTCGGGGCCGGGTTGGGGCGGCGGGTCATCGGCGTGATCAGCGAAGTACGGTTCCGCCAGATATTCTACGCCGCGCTCATCCTCATCGCGGCCAAGCTGTTCTTCTGGGACGGGGTGCGCGTGCTGTGGCCCTGATGAGAGCCTGATTAGAGCCTGATTAGAGCCTGATTAGAGATCGATCAGCGTGATCCGTTCCGGATCGGGGTGGATCACGTATTTCCGCTCCGAAGCGATCTTATTAATGAAATCCGTGCCTTCCTTCATCACCAGCCGGATGTTGTCCTTGTTTTGAAGGTGTTTGATGTCGCTGAGCGGGTTGCCGTCGACGGCGATCAGATCGGCGTATTTTCCGGCGTCCAAAGTGCCGGTATCCTTGCCAAGTCCAACCGCCTCGGCGGCGTTCCTGGTTGCGGTCTGGATGGCCTCCATCGGGCTCATGCCGAAGTCGACGTAGAGCTCCAGTTCCATCGCGTTTTCGCCCATGACCGGGTCGTAGACCGTATCCGTGCCCATGGCGATCTTGACGCCCGCCTTGTGCATCTTCTTGAACGCATCCCAGCAGTACGGCTGAACCTGCTTGAGTTTCTTCAGGATGCTTTCGGCGGTGCCCATGCGCCGGCGAATTTCGATGGCGTGATCGGTGCGGTGAATCAGCGTCGGCGTTACCGGTTTGCCCGCGGCCTTGATCATCTGGATCGTCTCGTCGTCGGTGAAGACCATGTGTTCGATGGTGTCGACGTCGGCCTCCAGGCACATGCGGTGCGCTTCCGAGGTCCAGCAATGCGCGGCGGCGGGCTTCTTGAAGGCGTGTGCCTCGTCGACCACGGCGTTGAGTTCTTCCTGGGTGATGTTGCGCGAATCCGGATCGTCGTGGGCGTGCGAGCCGCCCGAGACGCAGGCCTTGATCACGTCGCAGCCCATGCGCACGTATTGGCGTACGACGTCGCGCAGCGCCCACGGGCCGGTCGCCGTGGCGCCCTCGACGCGCGGCGCGGAGCGGGGGATGTTGAGATCGTGATGCGAGCCGGTGGTGACGATGCGCCCGCAGGCCAACACGCGCGGGCCCGGCACCAGGCCGAGATTGATCGAATCCCGGACCGCGCAAATCTCGGCGGTGAAGTTGCCGCGCGGGGTTTCCCGGCCCATGTCGCGCAACGTCGTGAAGCCCATCTCGAAGCAGCGCTGCGCGTGATAAAGGGTATAAAACTGCAACAGTTGCGGCGTGGTTTCCCACAGGCCGACCCGGTAGTTGCTGAACGAACACGCGTTCACGGCGGCCAGATGGACGTGGCAATCGAACATCCCGGGCATGACGGTAAGATTGGAGGCATCGATGACTTCGGCGCCGCCGGGAATCTCGACCGCGCCGTCGTTGCCGATGGTTTCGATGCGTTTGCCGTCGATCACGATGACCGCGTTCTTGCGCGGCGCGCCGCCGTGCCCGTCGATCAGCAGGCCGGCTTTGACGATCTTGATTTTCGGCGGCTGCGTCATCGCGGAGTCCTCCCGTGGATGGATAGGATTGTGCGTCAAACGGCGGCGGACGGCAATCGGGGCCGGGTCATCGGGATCGATGACCGCGGCCCCGGCCCCGGCCGATACGTGCCGTTATGGCCTTATTTTTTGAGAATGCCCAAATTGACCATCATGGCGCGGGTGTCCTTCGTCGCCTCGAGGAAGTCCTTGTTCATCGCCTCCGTGTTGGCGTCGAAAGCGGGAATCACGTGGGGCTGTTTGGCGATGTAGGCCTGATAGTCCTTGGTCGTGGCAATTTTCGCCAAGGCCTTCTGCAGAATCTGCATGCGGTCCTTCGGCGTGCCTTTCTTGACCATGAACGCCTGGAACTGATGCGGCATGTTGTATTTGAAGCCGAGATCGGCCGGTATCGGAATATCCTTCAGGTCCGGATGGGTCATGCGCGTCTCGTTCAGGACAAGCAGAATACGGGCCTTGCCGGCTCTCACTTGCGCCAGCCAGTTGCCGGGCTGTACGAGACCGACTTCCAAATGTTCGCCGACCACGTCCTTCAACACGTCGCCGGTGCCCTGATAGGGAACGAAGCGGATGTTGATGCCGACCGTCTTGTGCAACAACTCTTGAAGGCGGTGATGGGTCGAGCCGATCTTGTTGCTGCCCATGCTGATCTTGCCCGGGTTGGCCTTGGCGTCCTTGATCAGGTCCGCATAGGTTTTCCATGGACTCTTCGAATTGACGCCGACGGCATATAGATGCTTTTCGATCTTCGCCAGAATGTCGAAATCCTTGGCGCCGTATTTGAAATGCGGCAGGTTGAAGTAGCCGGCGAAGCTGGCGCTCATGTGCATGATCGTATGACCGTCGGCGGGTCTGTTCTGTACATAAAGCACCGGCTCGAAGTTCGAGCCGCCGCTTTTGAAAACGACCTTGACCGGGGTGTTCAATGCGTCTTTTTCTTTCAGGCCGTTGGCGATCATGTGACAGAAATGTGCCGCGCCCGAACCGGGGGTGGTCGTGCAGATCAATTCGACGGTCTTGCTCGGAAAGTTATCGGCGTGCGCCGGGACGGAAATCGCGGCAGCCAAAACTCCCGCCACAACCGAAGTTGTGAAACGAGACGTGACGTTCATAGTGACAGTCCTCCTGATGAAACCGGCTTTGCGTTTGTTGTTATTTTTGTTGGGGACGGCGCTTTTGGAAGGTCCGGGCGCGGTCGGGCTCAAGAAATAGCGCAACAAGCAAAGTCAACGCGGATCATACCACGGCCCGGGATGGCGCGGTATCGGAGAAAGTTATCGGGGCGCGGCGTGCCCCGTGGTGTTTTTAGGGGCGGTGAACCGCTCGGTTTCGAGGGCATGTTTGCCGAGGGCCTCGCGGTCGATGGCCGGCCAAAAGCCCTTTCTGAGCACGATGTCGCCGCGCTCGAAGGGCAGCGGCTCAGCGAACAGCCGCACGCTCGACTTCAAAAATCCGTTACCTTCCCCGGCCAGCGTCGAGGTCAGCCGGGCGCTGCAGGCTTCCATCCAGTTGCCGATCTCGGTCGCGACCCCGTCGCCGACCACCGCGCCCATGCCGAGCTCGGTACAGCGCGTCATGGCGGCATTGAGGTTCTCGATTCCGCCGGCGCGTTTGAGCTTGATCTTGCAGAAATCGACGCCGTCGATCGTACCCGCGCGTTCGACGTCAGCGATACCGTAGATCGATTCATCGAGCATGATCGGCACTTTGGAGACGGCCGCGACGGCGGCGTTGGCTTCCCAGTCGTCGGTGCCGCAGGGCTGTTCAAAGAGCTGCAAGCCTTCCGGGTTGAGGGCCTCGGCGAAACGGCAGCCGTCCGCGCGCGCGAGGTTGCGGTTGGCGTCAAGGCGTACGAGCGCGCGTCCGGCGGCGGCCACGCGGGTTTTTTCGACTCGGGCCAGGTCTTCCTCGACGTCGAAGCCGACCTTCACCTTGAGCGTTTTGAACCCTTGCTCGATCAGCGCGTTCACTTCGTCGGGAATTTCGTCCAGGGTTTTCGAACCGATTCCGGCCAGCAACGGCACGCGGGCGTCCCGGTCGATGGTGAACACGGGATTGTCTTCCAGCATTTCGATGGCGGTGGTGAGCGCGGTCGCCGCCATCGGGCTGCGCCCGGCACCCTGCCGGATCGCGGCTTTGGCGTCGCCCGGTGCCATGCCGAGGATGCGCTCGGCGAATTCGCGGCAGAAGGCCCAACCGACCTCGGGTGTTTCCTTGGCGCTGTAGCCGGCGGGGATATGCGCTTCGCCCCAGCCGGATCGGCCGTCCGTATCGCGCACCTCGACGATATAGGGATCGAACGTGATGTAGGTCTTGAAGGCGACCTTGTAGGGTTTAGGCAAAGGCAGTTGCAGGCGGTAAAGGCTGAGATCGCTGATGCGCATGGGCTTTCTTTTCATGACCTGAGGGAAACGATGCGGCGAAAAAAACGATATTTCACGAGCATGTATAATTCCAATTTATTCTATAGACAATATAACTTTAAGTTATGATACTGGCCGCTTCGAGGCTTCCGGGAATAAGACGCACATGCCGCAAACCATCAACCTGCGCCAGTTGGACGCGTTCCGCTCCGTGATGTTGAGCGGTACGGTCACGCAAGCCGCGACCATGCTGAACATTTCCCAGCCGGCGGTCAGCCGCTTGCTGCAGCATCTCGAGGAACGCGCCGGCGTGCCGTTGTTCATCCGCCGGCGCGGGCGGTTGTATCCGACGCCGGAAGCGGAGCTATTGTTTCAGGAAACCGAGCGGGCCTATACGGGATTGGACCGCATCGCCGATTTTATCGACAACCTCGACAGTTTCAAAACCGGGCAGTTCGATATTCTCGCCTCGACGCCGATGGGCCACACGATCCTGCCCAAGGCCCTGGCGGAGTTCAAGCAGCAGTACCCGGACGTGCGGACGACCTTCAAGATTATGGTGCGCCGCGAGTTTTCCAATTGGTTCAGCGCGCAGAACTTCGATCTCGCGGTATCGACCTTTCCGATCGACTATCCGATGTCGGTTTCCGAGGTGTTCGCGCAGACCAAAGGCGTTTGCGTGATGCCGGTCGGCCATCCGTTGGCCGAAAAACGCGTCGTCCACGCCCGCGACCTGGAAGGCCAGCCGTTCGTCTCCCTGGTGCCGGAAACCATGTCGCGGTTTCGGACCGATCAGGTGTTCGATGCCTTCGGCGTGCGCCGGAACATGATCATGGAAGCGCAGAACTCGCTGTCGATCTGCGAGCTGGCCGTCGCCGGTATCGGCGTGTCGGTCGTCGATCCGTTCACGGCGGCGATGTTTACGGAAAAGCAGCTCGTCGCGCGGCCGTTCAAGCCCTTTATCGATTACGACTTCGGTTTCATGTTTCCGTTGAACCGGCCGGTCGCGCGGATCGCCGAGCATTTCGCATCCATCGTGCGCACCGTCGCCAACGCGGAAATCGAAAAATTCCCCAAATCCTGAGGCGGTTCAAATATAACTTAGAGTTATAACGTCTAATACTTAATTGTATTAGACGTTATAAGGTAGCCATGATAGCCAAATACCCTATGGGATGGCTATGGAGGCTCACATGCTGAAAACGCTGGAAAAAGTCGAAGTCGTGCCGTCGGGAGCCGCATTGGGCGCCGAAATCTGCGGCGTCGATCTGCGGGAGATGACGGATGAAACGTTCGGCGCGATCGAGAAGGCGTGGTACGACCATCTCGTTGTTTTGATTCGCGATCAGCACATGACGTCCGAGGAATTCATGGCATTCGGCGGCCGTTTCGGCGAGCTCGAGTTGCCCTACCTCAGCCAGATCGGCCGGCCCTGGATCAAGGCGTACCCTGAAATTCTAGTGGTCTCGAACGTCAAGGAAAACGGCAAGCCGATCGGTGCCCTCGGCAACGGCGAGGCGGTTTGGCATTCCGACATGACCTATCAGGAGATCGTGCCTTCGGCGTCGCTCCTTTACGCGCTCGAAGTGCCGGAGAAAGGCGGCGAGACCGGCTTCTCGAATTTATACCAGGCGTGCGAGACCTTGCCGGCGGCCTTGCGCGAAAAAGTGGCGGATCGATTGCTGATTCACGACAACGCCCATAACAGCGCGGGCGAACTGCGGATCGGTTTTACCGAGGTGACGAACCCGATGGAAACGCCCGGGCCGCGCCATCCGGTGATCTGCCGGCATCCCAAAACCAAGCGCGACTACCTGCTGCTCGGCCGCCGGCCGCACGAATACGTGGCCGGGCTCGAACTGGAAGAGAGCGAAAAATTGCTCGACGATATTTGGGCGCACGCGACCCAGCCGCAGTTGACGTGGTTCCATCATTGGCGGCCGGGCGACGTGCTGATCTGGGACAACCGGTGCACCCTGCATCGCCGCGAGCCGTTCGAGGCGGATGCGCGGCGCGTCATGCACCGTTTGCAGATTGCGGGCGAACGGCCGGTCGCCTCGAACTGATTGTGTCGTCTTAAATTTAAAAAAACGCCGCCGGTTTTGATGCCGGCGGCGTTTTTGTGTGCGCCCATCGATTTATGCCATCGACCTCAGGGGCAAATGGGCCTTAGGGACAAATGGGAACATGTTCGGCGTAGCCGGGCCGTTCGCCGATCCGCTTGTACCAGGCTTCGAGGTTCTTCAGCGGCGGGCGGTCCTCGACCAGGGCGAAGTACCGGTGGGCATGGATGCCGAGACCGAAATCGCCCACGCTGAGTTTCTTGCCGAGGACAAAGTCCTTTCCTTTCAAATGGTTATCGAACATGGCCCATTTGGCACTGAGCAGACCGCTCTTTTCCTTGAGCATCGCGAGATCGCGTTTGTCCTCGGGCGTGTGAACGATGCCGCGAAAGATCGGACTCGTAATCGGATTGACGACGGAGAGCAGCCAGTCCATCCACATTTCCGCGACGGCGCGTTCGCCGGGGTCCTCCGGCCACAAGTTGCCGCGGCTGTGCTTGACGGTGAGATAGCGCAGGATGGTGTTGGATTCCCACAGCACCAGATCACCGTCCTCGATGACCGGCACCAAGAGATCGGAAGAG
>JAVJPD010000697.1:0-3084 GCA_040216475.1 Rhodospirillales bacterium | reverse complement strand
GGCGGCGGCGGCGGCCACCGGTTCGGACACCTCGCACGCCGTAACCGCCGCGGCCCCGGCACGTGCCGCCATCATCGCAAGCAGGCCCGAGCCCGTGCCGATATCGAGCACGTAAGAACCGGGTTTGACGGTCTTTTCGATGGCCTGGCGCAGCGCCTTGTTGCGCCGGGTATCCGCCAGCATGGAAAAATGCCAACGCGGCAACTGCGCGGCCTTCAATTGGCGCAAGCTGGTTTCCGTTTCCGGGCTCGGCGCGATCTCCATCGCCTTCTCGTAACACTTGATCGCCTCTTCGGTATCGCCGTTCACCTGCAGGGCGTTGCCGAGATTGACGTAAGCCGGCGCGAGATTGCCGTCGGCCGCGACGGCACGGCGGAGCAATCGGATCGCATCGTCCGGGCGTTTTTGTTCGAGGCGGATGGCGCCGAGGTTGCAGAGGGCGCCGATCATGTCGGCATCCAGCGCCAGAGCCTGTTCGTAGGCGGCGGCGGCGTCCTCGACCCTGCCCTGGTCCTGCAGCGCGGCGCCGAGATTGAACGGAATGTCCGGATTGTCCGGCGCCAGCTCGCGGGCGCGGCGGAGATGCGTTTCCGCCTCGCCGGGATTTCCGTCCGCGCGCAAGGCGATGGCGAGATTCAAATGCAGATCGGGCGCCTCCGGCATCTTCTCGACCGCCTGGGCGTACAATGCGGCCGCTTTGCCCGATTCGCCCCGGGCCGTGTGCAACACCCCGAGATTATTCAAGGCCGGAACGAAATCGGGCGCGATCTCGAGCGCGCGCTTGTAGGCGTTCAAGGCGTCGTCGAGCCGGTTCATATCCTGATAGACGTTGCCGAGATTGTTATGGGCTTGTGCGACGTTCGGTTGAATTTTCAACAACGCCTCGAAATGGCGAACCGCGTCGTCCAGCCTGCCCATCGCATGACAGGCGTTGCCCAAAAAGAAACGGGCTTCGAGATGGGACGGGTCGAACGCGAGAGCCTTCTCGAAACAGGCGGCGGCCTCGGCGAATTTTTGCTGCGCCATCAGCACGCCGCCGAGATCGGCGTGGGCGGGGGCGAAATCGGGCTCGATCTCGGCCGATTGCCGGTGATGGGACTCGGCCTCCGCCAGGCGCCCGGCGTCGCGCAGGATATGCCCCAGATTGCTGTGCGCGGCGGCGTTGCCGGGTTTGAGTTTTAGGGATTCCTCGATCAGCTTGATCCCGTCCTCGGCGGCGCCGCCCTGGGCCGCGAGCAGGCCGAGGAAATGCAGTGCGTCCGCGTTGCGCGGGTCCTTCTCCAGAATCCGCCGGTAGGCATTTTCGGCCTCGTACAGGTTTCCCGATTTGTGATGCTCGAGGCCCGTTTCCAGGAGCGCCGCCGCCTCCCCCGCCGTGCCCGTATCCGTTTGCTCCGTCATGCCGTCCCCTTTTGCCGTCAATCGTCATGAAGCCGCCAAAACCATCGGCCAGCAGGCATTGATCGGATCATGATTGATCGGAACCGCATGACGTTTCCGATCAATCATGTGAATCCGATCTACATCAATAAGTTAGAGCCGATTCACATGGTTGTCGAATCGCTAATTGCCGACCATCCCGGCTTCGCCAAGGCGCGTTGGCATGGGCCAAAATACCGATTCCGACAACCATGATCGGCTCTAAACAACTGCCGGGCCTCGCGCAAGGGGTTCCGATTGCGCTTTTTCCCGCCGGCTGGTAAAGCTGTGCCCGCTTAATCATTCTTCGTTTCAATCGCATTTATTCCTTAAACATCCGGCCCGATTCCGTGCTCAAACGCCTCTACGACTGGACCCTTCACCTCGCCGCCCACAAGCACGCGATGGCGGCGCTGGCCGTCGTTGCGTTCGTGGAAAGTTCGATCTTCCCGATCCCGCCGGACGTCTTGATCGTTCCCATGGTGCTGGCGGCGCGCGAGAAAGCCTGGCGGATCGCGATCGTGTGCACCGTCGCGTCCGTTCTCGGCGGACTCGCCGGTTACGGTATCGGCTATTTCGCCTTTGAATCGGTCGGCAAGCCGCTGCTCGAATTCTACGGTTACGCCGCCAAGTTCGCCACGTTCCAGGCGCAATACAACGAATGGGGGGCGTGGATCGTCGCCGGCGCCGGGCTGACGCCGTTTCCCTATAAGGTCATTACCATCGCGAGCGGCGTGACGAACCTCGATCTCGCGACGTTCTCCATCGCCTCGCTCCTGTCGCGGGGATTGCGGTTCTTCCTGGTCGCGGGCCTGTTGTGGCATTTCGGCGCCCCGATCCGGACCTTCATCGAGAACAATCTCGCCAAGGTGGTCACGGTATTTTTCGTGCTGCTGTTCGGCGGTTTCGTCGTTCTCAAATACGCTTTGTAGAATTCACATCTGCGTGACCCGGCTTATTAACCCGGCTGGCCGTTCGTTCCGCCATCGGTTAAGTTTGCGGCATGATACCGTTCGTTAAACGCATCGGCATGGCCCGCCTGATCCTCCTGGCGATCCTGGGCGCGAGCGTCGGCGCGCTGGCGACCGCCTATATCGCCGAATTTTTCTTCGGGCTGGAGCCGTGCCCGCTCTGCATCTATCAGCGCATACCGTTCGCGCTCGCGGGCGTGCTGGCGCTGTTGGCCCTGGCCGGCCCCTTAAGCGGCCGCCTCGAACGCGCGGTCATCACCATCTGCGGCCTCGTCTTTCTCATCGGCGGCACGATCGCGGTCTATCATGTCGGCGTCGAGCAGCATTGGTGGGCGTCCGCCACCTGCGGCAGCGCCTCGCCCGCCGAGCTGACCTTCGAGCAGATGCAGAAAGCCCTGACGTCCGGCGAGCCGAAGGCCTGCGATACCGTCGATTGGCAGCTTTTCGGCATCTCCATGGCGGGGTATAATATCGTTTACTCTTTTGCATTGGCCGCCGGATGCCTGTTCGGCGCGCGGACTTTAGGGGAGCGCCCATGACGGACGCAGCCAAACGCACCGTCACACGGACAATCGACGACCGCCTGCCGGGCGATCCGAGCCGCGAGGACGCGCTCGAGCGCATGATCCGGGTCGATCACGCCGGCGAATACGGCGCCGTTCGCATCTACGCGGGCCAGCTCGCGGTATTGGGC
>JAVJPD010000696.1:0-2910 GCA_040216475.1 Rhodospirillales bacterium | reverse complement strand
CAAGCCGGGCGACATCATCGTGACCGGCCAGAACTTCGGCATGGGCCCGAAGATGAACGGCTACATCGCCATGCAGGCGCTCGGCCTCGGCCTGCTCTGCGAGAGCATGCCGTTCCTCGCCTACCGCGCCGCGCTCGGCGTCGGCCTGAAGGTTCTTAATACCTGCGAAGGCATCACCAAGATCACCGAGGACGGCGACGAGGTCGAGGTCGACTTCGCCTCCGGCCGTTTCGTCAATCACACCCAAAACATCGAAGAGTTCTACCGCCCGGTTCCGCAAATTCTGCATGAGTTTGTCGATCTCGGCGGCTCCAAGGGATGGCTCCAGAAGTGGCACCGGGAAAAGAAGGCTGCCCGCGCCGGAGGATAAAGCAAAAGGCCGCCCCAACCGCCAGGGGAACAAGGGCCAACTGCAAAGAGGCGGTATCGGTCTCCGCACGCGTTGCGGACGGCAACCTTTAGGAGGAGGAGTTAAGACGATGACAAAACGGAAGTGGACTTACGCATCGCTCGCCCTGGCGGCGGGGATGCTGACCGGCGTTCCGGCGTCGATGGCGGACCCTGTCGCCGAATTTTTCTCCGGCAGGGCGCTTAAGCTCAACGTTCCCTCGGGCGCCGGCGGCACCTACGGTTTGATCGCGCAGATCATCTCCCGTCATATGCCCCGCCACCTGCCCGGCAACCCCAAGATCACCCTGCAGATCATGCCGGGCGGCCTGAAGGCGACGAACTACGTCTATAACGTCGCGGCGAAGGACGGCTCGCTGTTCAACCTGCTGAGCCAAAGCATGGCGGTCCGCCAGGTCGTGCGGCCCAAGGGCGTGAAATACGACGTGCGGAAATTCCATGCGATCGGCCTCATCACCGGCCTCAACGGCGCTTTCGTCGTTTCCAACAAACACGCCGTCAAAACCGTCGCCGACCTGAGTAAGCACGGCATTCGCGTCGGCACCAACCACAAATCCGGTTACGGCTATACCACCTCGACCATGCTGAATCACTATTACGGCGCCAAGATCAAGATCATCACCGGCTACAAGAGCGGCGCCGCGTCCGATCTCGCGCTCGAGCGCGGCGAGGTCGACGCCAAACTGTCGTCCTGGCTGTCGATCAAACTTCGCCATCCCCATTGGGCCAAAGGCGAAGGCGCGCACACGATTCTGCAGATCGGCTATAAGCGGGCCAAGGATCTGCCGAACGTGCCGACCCTGATCGAGCTTGCCAAGAACGATCGCGAGAAGAAGATCTTCCGTCTCATGTCCGGCAACAACGCGATGGCGCGCGGCCTGACCGCCCCGCCGGGCGTGCCGAAGGCGCGGGTCGACGCCTACCGCAAGGCGTTCGACGCGATGATCAAGGACCCGAAATTCATCGCCGAGATGGAAAAACGCCAGTTCCCGCTGAATCCGCTGAACTGGAAGGAATACGAGGAGATGATCACGGAACTGGTCAATACGCCAATGGACATCATCAAGGAAGCGCGTAAGGCCTACGGCAAGAAGAGCAAGAAGAAGAAAAAGAAAGACAGCTGACGCGAACCTCGCGACGACCCCGGCGCGCCAACGTTGATGCCGCGCCGGGCCCGTCGCTCTCGCGGCCCGCCTCGATACAGGAACCCCCCGCTACGAACCGTCCCCCTCCGGCATCATAGGAAACGCCCATGGAATACGACATGCTGACGATGGCCATCAAGGCCGCAACGATCATGGCGGATCCGATCCGACTTCTTTTCCTGTTCTTCGGCGTTCTCATCGGCCTGACGCTGGGTATCATTCCGGGGCTCGGCGGCATCGTCGGGCTGTCGCTGCTGCTGCCTTTCACCTTCGACATGGACCCCTACACCGCGCTCGCCTTCATGCTCGGCCTCGGTTCCGTCACCACGACGTCCGACACCATTCCCGCCGTCCTGTTCGGCGTGCCCGGCACCACCGGATCGGCGGCGACCGTGCTCGACGGCCATCCGCTGTCCCAGCAGGGCCAAGCCGGTCGGGCCTTCGGCGCGGCGTTCTCCGCTTCCCTGATCGGCGGCGTGTTCGGCGCCTTCCTGCTCGCCATCAGCGTGCCCGTCCTGCGCCCGTTCATTCTCTATATCGGCTCGCCCGAGCTTCTGATGTTCTGCGTGTTCGGCCTGTCGCTCGCCGCCGTGCTGTCCGGCGGCGCGGCGCTGAAGGGCCTGGCGGCCGCCGCGCTCGGCCTCCTGGTCGCGACCGTCGGCGAAGATCCGCACAGCGGCGTGCTGCGCTGGACCTTCGACACGGTTTATCTCTGGGAAGGCATCCCGCTGGTACCGGTGGCGCTCGGCCTGTTCGCGCTGACCGAAGTCGCGGATATGGTCATCGCCGGCGGCATGATCATCAAGGATAAGATTCAAATGGCCCGCCAGGCCGATCAGTGGCGCGGTATTCGTGACACCTTGAGTCACAAATTTCTGGTCGCCCGCTGCGCCACCATCGGCGCCTTCATCGGCGCGGTGCCGGGCATGGGGGCGTCGGTCATCGATTGGATCGCCTACGGCCATGCCGCCAGCACCGAAAAGGACGCGCGCAAGACCTTCGGCACCGGCGACATCCGCGGCGTGATCGCGTCCGAAAGCTCGAACAACGCCAAGGAAGGCGGCGCCCTGATTCCGACCATCGCGTTCGGGGTGCCGGGCTCCGCCTCGATGGCGCTGTTCCTCGCGTTCTTCCTGGTGCACGGCATCATTCCCGGCCCCGGCATGCTGACCAAGCAACTCGACATCACCTACACCATGGTCTGGAGCGTCGCGCTCGCGAACATTTTGGGCGCCGGCATCTGCTTCGCCTTCGCCAATCAGCTCGCCAAGATCGTGCTGGTGCGGATCGGCATCCTGGCGCCGATGATCCTGTCCCTCGTTTTTATCGGCGTGTTCCAGAAATCGAAGGATTGGGG
>JAVJPD010000695.1:0-4254 GCA_040216475.1 Rhodospirillales bacterium | reverse complement strand
CATCTGCGAGCGGACCAACGATGCGAAATCCAGCGAACAATCGGAGAGATCGGCGGCCTTGCCGCCCTGGCTTTCCCCGCCGGATGAAAGAACCGTGCCGCCGCGAAAATCGGCGCCGTCGAGATTGGCGTGATCGAGTTTCGCGCCTTTGAGCAACACGCCGCGCAACACGGCATTGTTAAGGTTGGCTTGCGTCAGATCGGCGTCGCGCAGATCGGCGCCGAACAGATCGGCCCTGGCCAGATCGGCGCCCTTGAGAACGATCTTGGAACAATTCGCGCTCGGCAGTTGCGCCTGGCGCAGGTTGATTTTACTGAGATCGAAACCCGAAAGATTGGCCTTGAACAGTTTTGCCTGTTGTCCCTTCGAATGGTCCTTCAACCATTCGTGGTGCCTTTTGATCGCTTCGGTGATCGACAGTAAATGCGGTCCATTCGTACTCATCAGCCTAATACCCTTGGAATTTTTTTTATCTAATGGGGTATATAAGTAATACAACGGCTATGAAAGTATCCATTGTTATAATAAACGTATTTTATCTGTCCGAATTTAACGGACACATACTTCATGTAGCGGCCATAAAAAGAGCATTGATATTAAACCGTTATTTTCATTGTTATTTTCATTGTTATTTTCACGTTAATATTGCTTACGAAAACAAGATGTAGTGGGGGCGTATCCATTGAACCGCATCGGAATTTTGGACGATTATCTGAACGTCGCCTTGGACTGCGCCGATTGGGCGTCCTTGACTCCCGAGTGTGCCGTGACGGTTCTCACGGAGCATCTTTCCGGCGAGGACGAGGCGGCCCGGGTGCTTCGGGATTTCGATATTCTGGTGGCCATGAGCGAACGTATGAGGTTTCCGGCGTCGTTGTTCGGGAAACTGCCCAATCTCAAGCTTCTCGTCAGCACCAAGATGGATAATCCGGCGATCGATCTCGACGCGGCGCGGGCGCGCGGCATCCCCGTTTGCGGCACCGGCATGATTTCGGCGGCGAGCGAGCAGGCGTGGGCCTTGATCATGGCGGTCGTGCGCGCGGTGCCGCGCGAGAATGCGGCGATGCATACGGGCGGATGGCAGGCGGGGCTCAGCCATTCGCTTTACAAGAAAACCCTCGGCATTTTGGGGCTCGGCATGTTGGGCCGCCGGGTCGCCAAGGTCGGCCAGGCGTTCGGCATGCGCGTGATTGCTTGGAGCCAGAATCTCACACCCGAGGCATGCGAGAAGCGCGGCGTCGAATACGTCGATAAGGATACGCTATTTAAGGAGTCTGACGTGCTGTCGCTTCAGGTTCGTCTCAGCGAACGCACCGCCGGGATCGCCGGCGCGCGCGAGCTTTCCCTGATGAAACCGACGGCCTATCTGATCAACACCGCCCGGGGCGAACTGGTCGACGAAGCGGCGCTGCTCGACACGTTGCGCAACAACCGGATCGCGGGCGCCGGGTTGGACGTTTATCCGGTCGAACCGCTGCCGGCGGATCATCCGCTGCGCAAACTCGACAATGTCGTCCTAACCGGGCACATGGGCTATGTGACGGAGGAGAACTACCGGTACTGCTATGCCCAGGCGGTCGAGGATATCCAGGCGTGGCTCGACGGCAAGCCGATCCGGGTCATGACCGAAGGCGCCGGCTGGGAAGCGGCCTGAAACGCCACCTGGGATGCCCCCTGAGACGCCCCCCGTGGGTCCGCCTCAGGTCATTCAGGCTTTCGGCCGGGATCGCGCGGCTCGCCGCGTTTCGTCCAAGACGTCGAGAAACGCGTGAATCCGGGGCGATATCTGGTTCTCCTGCGGGTGGATGACCATGATGGGGCGCTGCAAATGCCCGTCCTTGATACTGAGCGCGACGAGGCTGCCGGCGGCGACTTCCCGCTGAACGGACATGCGTGACAGGAAACCCGCGCCGAATCCCTGTAGGATGGATTCCTTGATGGCTTCGACGCTGGCGACTTCGAATTGGCTTTCGAACTCGATCCCGGTGCGGCGGGCCAGATTTTGAATGATGGCGTGAGTCGCCGAGACAGGACCTTGGTAGACGATGCTGAGTCCGTTCAAATCCTTCGTCGTGAGGCTTTTGCGTTTCGCCAACGGATGATCGCCGCGCACGGCGAGGATCGTTTCGTCCTCCATGATATGCGTCAGGGTAAAATGTTGCGGCGTGGCATTGCCGACGGGGCCGTGGACGATCGCGAGGTCCGCGTTGCCGTTCTCGATCAGCTCGATGGCTTTCTGAAGGCTGTGATTCATGATCTTCAGCCGTATGAATGCGTGGCGCTTGTGGAACAGGGCCAGGGCGGGCGGCAGGAAGTAGACCGAGATCGAGGTCGCGCAGGCGACGCGGAGTTCGCCGAAATCGACGCCCTTGATTCGCTGGCTGATCTGCTCGGCAATGTCGGTGGCCCGCGCGACGATCTGCGCCGACGGCAGCAGCGCCTCGCCGGCGGGCGACAGGCTCATACCCTTGCGGTGCCGGACAACCACCCGTTCGCCGACGGCCTCGTTCAACAGCTTGATCTGGGCCGAGATCGCCGGCTGGGTCTTGCCGAGCAAGGCCGCCGCTTGGGTCAGGCTGCCGGTGCGCGCGACGTAGGCCAGGGTCAGGAGCAGGTCGGGATGAATCGGCATGCTGAAATCATAACTTATGTTATAAAAAT
Source organism: Rhodospirillales bacterium (assembly GCA_040216475.1). Taxonomy (GTDB): domain Bacteria; phylum Pseudomonadota; class Alphaproteobacteria; order Rhodospirillales; family CALINB01; genus CALINB01. Next base: position 1,593 of record JAVJPD010000695.1, on the reverse strand, counting down.
ATCTATATTAATTATCAATTATTTTGGATTGATTTATGTCTTGGTCCGGCGGCTAACTATGCCGACATTTCGGGAGGCCCGGAACGGCCGCATGCCCGTCATGGCTATAAAAGCAGTCCGGCTCGAGTCGGTTCATAATTAATGATGGGAGGCGTCGCTATGTCGATCCGCAATAAGGGAAAATTCTTTAACATCGGTATTGCCGCATTGATGATATGCGCGGTCGGCGCATCTTCGCCCGCACAGGCTGTTGATTTTTCCGGCAAGAAAATCGAGATCATCTTACCGTTCAAGGAAGGCGGCGGCACGTCCGTTTATGGCCGGTTGTTCGAGCCTTTTATGAAAAAAAGCCTGCCGGGCAATCCCGCCATCATCATTCAGCATGTGCCGGGCGGCGGCACGATCAGGGGCAACAACCGGTTCGAAGCCCAGGCGAAACCCGACGGCCTGACCTTGGCGGGCGTATCGACATCGTCGATGGTCGCGGCATTGTTCGGCGGAAAAAAAGTCCGTTACAATATGTTGAAATGGCGGCCCGTCATCGTGTCCCCCTTGGGGACGATCATTTATGTCCGATCCGATACGGGCTTCACGGGCAAGGATATCGCTGCCGATACGAAGCTACTGCGGGGAATGGAGCTGAAATTCGGCGCCAAGTCCCCGATCGCCGGCGAATTACGCGCATCGATTACCTACGATCTTTTGGGCTTGAACGTGAAAACCGTTTTCGGCTTGGAGCGCGGCGAGGCGCGTAAGGCGACCATGCGGGGCGAATTGCCGCTCGGTTACGATTCCGGGGGGTCCTATGTCAAAAGCGTCAGCCGGTATGTCAAGAAGGGGGTGGTAAAACCCTATTACACGCTCGGTTATCTCAAGGGCGGTAAGGTCGTGCGGGATCCCGCGTTTCCCGACGTTCCCACGTTTCCGGAGGTATACGAAAAGACGAACGGCAAAAAACCGTCCGGCCCGGGGTGGGATGCTTGGAAAAGTTTTCTGAACATGGGCGTTATGGCATCCAAGGGTTTCTCCTTGCCGAAGGGAACGCCGGACGCCATCGTTAACGTCTACATTGATGCTTTCAAGAGGATTATGGCCGACGAGGCCTTTCAAAAGAAAGCCGCAAGTACCCTCGGCGCTTACCCGCAGTCGTTCGGCGCGGATGCCGCTGAAATATACAAAAACGCCTTGGATCTGTCGTCCGAGGCCAAAACATGGCTCAAAACCTGGATAGAAACGAATTTCCAGACCAACGTGACGATCAACTGAACGAACAGTTTGATTTGTCGTTGAATTCATCAAGTAAAGGGCAATCGTTATGACGGATGAACCGTTGGTACTCTATGAAGTCAAAGATCACATCGCGCTGATCACCCTCAATCGTCCGGAGAAGATGAACGCGCTCAATCAGGGCATGCGCAAGATTTTCCAGAACGCGCTGCTCGACATCAAGCACAACCCGGATATCTGGCTCGGCATCATCACCGGCCGCGGCCGCGGCTTTTGCTCCGGCAAGGATTTGCTGGAGAAGTTGGCGCCGGAGGAGGTCGATCATTCGGTGCTTTCGACCAACGAGCGTTACATGCTGTTGCGCAG
>JAVJPD010000694.1:0-7218 GCA_040216475.1 Rhodospirillales bacterium | reverse complement strand
CGCTGACGCCGCCGAAAGTGGTTTGCGCCGACATTTGGGCGGCTTCGCCGTTGCCGATGTCCTCGACCAGATCCACGCGGCCGAACACCGGCCCGAGGAACGCGCGGCCGCTCACGCCGAGGTAACTGCGATGGCCGCCGTCGAACGGAATGGACGAGAAATTGCTCGCCACGGACAGGTTTCGGGTGATGCCGGTTTGATATTCCGCGAAGAAACGGTTTTTGCCTTGTCGTTCGGTATCGGTGATGCCGGTATCGACCCGGCTCAGCAGAAGCTGTTGATCCTGTTGGTTGAAGGCCATGCGGAATTGATGTTCGCCCGGCTTGATCTGTCCCGGCCCGACCAGCAGTTGCTTGACCTCTTCGCGGACCTGGCCCTGCGGGCCGTAGAATACCAGCCGCAGGATGTTGACGCCGAACAGCAAGGGGACGTTTTGGAACGAATAGCGTCCGCTCGATTGATCGACCCGGAAATCCAGCAGGACTTCGTTCCGGTACAGCTCGACTTCCCAGCCGACCGGCAGGTCGCCGTCAAGCGTGATGCGGTCGAATTCCGACGGGCGGTCGAGCGGCATGTTCGAGATCACCGCGCCGCGTCCGATTTGCGTATTGGAAACGAGCGACGTTTGCGGCGTGAAGATATCGCCGAATTGGAATTCCGTGGCCTTGAGAGGACCGAACATGCCGCCGTCGGGGTCCATGCGTCGGAATTTGATGCGCGCCTGGGACAGACGGTCTTCATTGTCGCCGCCGAGGAACACTTCGGCGTTGAGTTTGGCGACGTCGCCGGACATAAGGACGTTGTAGCGGGTTTTGCGTTCTGCCTGTCCGGACGAATCGTTGCGGTAGGAAAATTCGGTGTAGACGTCGGCCAGCGGCCATCCGAGCCATTGATCGGGCAGTTCCTTGCGGGTCGCGTCCGTAACGGCTTTCTGTTTTTCCCGCTGGTTGATCACGATTTCCCGTTGCCGCTCGCGGGCGGTCTTGCGTTCGATCGGCAAGGGTTCGCGCGACGTGAGCACGACCATCAGGTTCGCCGCATCGTATTGAATGTCGATCGGGAACCATTTCGCCAGCTGGCGAACGTCGACGAAGATGTCGTTTTTGTGCAATTCGATCATGGCGGGGTCGAACTTGACCCTTTCGCCTTTGATGATCAGCATATTGGCGGCGAGATCGAGGCTGAAAAGATTGTTCTCTTTGATATACCATCCGGCGGCTCGGGCATTGCCCGTGTCGACACTGATGGCGAAATCGAGCAGGCGGGCGAGTTCACCGAGAGGAACGATCAAACTGCCGCCGTTCAGAAATCCGAAAAAGGAATCGGAAATGACGTACGAGCCGAGTTGAAGCTGGAGAATCAGAAGTTCTTCTTCTTTCCGGATCGTTTTTTTCTTCGCCGTCGTTTCGTTCGCATCGAAATTCGAGCGGTAGGATGCCGTGGCGGTCGGTTGCTGCGCCGCCGCGGTGCCGGCCCAGGCGACCAGCGTCAGGGCCAGCGTCAGGGCCAGAGCCAGGGCGGCGAACGCGCCGGTAAGCGTGTGGCGGCGTCGTTGATCGATCCGCGGCATTGGCCTGGAAGCTTCCCCGAATGAGCGCACCCCAAAAGCCAGATTCTAGAATTACTCTAAAATCCGCTTCTGCATAATTGGGTATTATCCGGCTTTTTCTGACAATTACCTGACAAATAAGGTTTTTTCTAAATAAATCGGGGGCTGTCAGCGTTTTGTAAGCAAGCCCCCGTATTATACTTCGGAATCAAACGATTCGTGTGAAACCCACCAAGCTAAATCAATCACTGGAGTAGTCATGCTTTTCACCAAAACCAACATAATGGGGATCGCTGCCGCGGGGATCCTGACCGTTTCGATGACCTCTTCCGCGATGGCGGCGGATGCCACGGCCAGCGCTTCGGCCGTCGTCGGCGCGCCGATCGCCATTACCCAAGCCAAGGGCTTGAGCTTCGGCTCTTTCGCCCCGAACGCCACGACCGCCGGTTCCGTCGTGATCGGTACGGACGGTTCGCCGACGTACAACGTCGTCACCCAGTTGTCCGGCGCGACGCCGAGCGAGGGTGAGTTCAGCGTCACGGGCCAAGGCGCTGCCGCTATCTCCGTTGCGATTCCGACGTCTCCGGTTACGCTGACCAACCAGGACGGTGCGGGGACGATGACGGTGGCTTCCTTCACGTCCGATGCCGGCGCGACGCCCGCTTTCAACGGTTCCGGTAACTTTACCCTGAACGTCGGTGCGACTCTGACGGTTGCCGCCGGACAGAACGCGGGTAACTACACCGGGACGTATCAAGTCAGCGTAAACTATCAATAAGCGCTGAAAATTAAGAATTCAGGCCGGGAAACGGCCATTAAAGACTAAAAAGTTTGTGCTTGTGGGAAGCGTGATACGGATCGGCAGGTGGCGTGCCACCTGCCGGTTGGTTTGTTTAATGAAATCAAGGCTTAATGCCATGGAGGGCTGCTGAAAGCCCTTTACGGCCCCGAGGAAGTCGATTAAAAATAACGCGATGGATAGACCATATCGTAAATCCGGAGCAGAAGGTCGCCGCGCGGGACGCGCGCTCGGCCTTGCGCCGACTCTACAGGCGGGCCCGTTGGCGTTGGGATTTGCCGTCGCGGCCGCCGTATCGTTGGCGTTGACCGGATATGCGTACGCGGTTTCGCAAACGGGCAACGTATCGGCTTCCGTCGTTTCGAGTTCGGCTTCCTTGGCGACCGGGACGAGCCTGACGATCGGAACCGATAACACATCCTCCAATTTATTCTTTTCTTCCGTGGCGCCGACGGGCGGCTCCGAGTCGGCGGTTCCGCCGCCGGATGCGGCCGATACGGGCGCGAACAATCTGGCCGACCAACTGGCCAGTTTTCAAACGGCGTCCGGGTATACGGATATTCCGGCTTCCGTCGCGATTTCGGGCGAACCGTTCCAAGTGTATTCCGTTGCGTTGCCGAGCCAAACGACGTTTATCGCCGATGGCGCCATCGTTAACGTCGGCAATTACATGCACGACGCGGGCGGAACGCCCGCGATGGACGGCAGCGGTTCGAGCGTCGTGAATATCGGCGCGACGGCGAACGTGACCCAAACGCAGCAGGCCGCCGAAATTCCGGCAGCGCCGTCAACCGGGCCGGAACCGGGCGAATCGCTGGCGGAAGCGGCCGCAACGAACGAAGGCGCCGCTCAGCAGCCGGGGGCCGATCAATCGCTGGACGTGACGGGGCTCTTGGAAGGTTTTGCGACGGGTTCGCCGTACCTGGAGATCACTATTTCTTACAATTAACCCTGGGCAATCTTCTCATAATCGGAAGCGTGATTGTGCCCGGTCCGCGTTGCCCTGGGGAGGATAATCGTCGATGCGGTCGGATGCACATTGGGCCGGGGAACTCATACTCCTCTCGTAACAATTTAACACGCCGGTTTGCCGGCCATACCGAAGTTGGGAAGTGGTCGTTATGAATAAAATAAAAAATCTCTTGCGTCATTGTGCCGCGGCTTCGACTGTCGCGGGAATATCGATGTTTTTGGCGGCGTCCGTTGCCGTGCCGCCATCCGCTTTGGCCCAAGGAGCGGGCGACCTCGTGGTTTCGCCGACCCGCGTGGTCTTCGAGGGGCGCGATCGTTCCGCGCAATTGTCGCTCGTGAACAAGGGATCGGGTACGGCGACGTTCCGTATTTCGTTCGTGAACATGCGGATGTCCGATACCGGCAATCTGTTCGAGATCAACAAGGGCAAGCCGGATGAAAAATTCGCGGAAAAACTGATCCGCTATGCGCCCCGTCAGGTGACGTTGAAGCCGGGCGCTTCCCAGGCGATCCGGTTGCTGCTGCGGAAGCCCGGTGATTTGAAGGACGGCGAATACCGTTCGCACCTGATGTTCCGGGCCGTGCCGAAAGGCGGGGCGGCCAGCATCGAGCGGCCCAAAGGCGAGGGGGTGCGGGTCGAACTGGTGCCGGTGTACGGCATTACGATTCCCGTTATCGTTCGTCATGGCCAGGCGGATGTCGAAGCTCGCTTGGACGGTCTTGCCATCAAACCGCCGGCGGAAGGCAAAAAGACCCCGCGGCTTTCCTTACGGATTCACCGTAAAGGCAATGCGTCGGCATTCGGCAATCTGACCGTGACGTACTCGAAAGGCGGTAAGGATCTGGTGATCGGACAATTGAACCGGTTGGCCGTTTACGTGCCGAATACGAGCCGGACCGCCGAGATCGAGCTTCGGGTGCCCGACGGCGTCAGCTTGAAGGGCGGAAAGATCAAGGTCGAGTACAAGACCGAGAAGAACGAGAAAGGCCAGGGCGGCGGAAAATTGCTGTCGACCGCGGCGATGGACGTGCCGTGATCGGCTGACACCGCGAAAAACGGGAAAGCGGGCTCGGAAAGCCCGCTTTTTTTATGGGTATTCGGCTTCCACGGTGAACGAGCCGTGATAGACGCCCCGGTGTTGCGACTGTCCGACGACGAGCGTGGCACCGACATAGATATCCACGCGGCCGCTCGGGCCGAGAAAGATCGGATTGGTCGCGTTCATCGTGAAGTTCTGCAGGGTCATCGACAGGGTGCCGCTGCCGACGGCGGTGATCGGCACCTGATTGGGCAGCGTCACGACGACATAGGTGTTGCGTTCCCCGCGGATTCGAAACCGTGCGCGGGAATGGACGCCGCCGAAATCGAATACGCCGCCGGAAACGGTTTTGAGGCCGTTGTTCGGGTTGATCGTGATCATGCCGGCAGGGCCGTTACTGCCGAACCGGCCGAAGCGCAGATTGCCGCGCCGCTGTATCCGGACCGGATCTTTCGACTTCTTCCGGGATTCCCGGTCACGGCCCCGCTCATCATGACTGGAGCCGTGGGAATTTCCGTCCGCGATCTGAAACGCCGCGGAATCCTGCCGGGAAAGCGTTTCCCCATGACTCGATCCCGCGGGAATCGTGCCGACGAACAGAACGGCGGCAAGGACAAGGCCCCGCTTGATGCAGGTCCGGATCGGATTTTTGAATGAAAAATCCGCGCTCGTTGATTCGGTCGGTCCCGGGAACATGTTGCCGTCATTATCGCTCAAACGGCTTAAGAGAACATGACGGGACCGTGTCGGTCGAGTCCGAGGGGCCGGCCGCCGCCCGATTCAAGTTGCGCCCGAACGCCGCCGCTCAGTGAGGCGGGAACCCGCGAAAGAATTCGCGGCCGTCATGCCGCTTCGCAGCCAGCCATTGGCGGCATAAATCCCGCCAAGCGGTCTCGATGGTACGGGGCGATGTGGAGCGATAATGCGTTTTAGAAGCCGATAGGGCGGCCCTTGACGGCTTGGCTGCCGGCGATGCGTTATCCGTGAATACAGGGCTTGATGGCGTTGGAACGTAGGACATCACGAACCTTCCATAATCCGGCCGCCTGACGGTTCATCAAGCGGCGTGACGGCGTGGGGCCGACGAATGCGAAGGACTCTAGCGGCGGACGGTGACAGCCGTCGGATGCCTGTCTGATCGTTTGATTGATTTTTTATGACGGTTGGAAGATGCCTGCCGATGGAGCGGGCATTACCGGCGGCCGCGACAGGGCAGGCGGGAAAAGTAAGCGGCGATCTCCTCGATTTCCCGATCCGTCAGGTCCAGGACGACGGGCGCCATTATACGATGGAAGCGCTTGTCCTTGACGGCATGGTCGGCGCCGTCGCGGGCGGATTGGCGTAAGGCGCGCAATTGCACCGCCAGATACGTTTCCTTTTGCCCGGCAATATTGGGATAAAGCTTATAGGGGTTGATGCCGGTGGTGCCGTGGCAGAAAACGCATCGCTTGCCCTTTTCGGGCAGTGCTACCGTGTTGCCGGACGGCGGGATTTGGCTGAGACATTTCCGGCGGGAGAAATATTCCGCGATGAGGGTCATTTCCCGCTTGTTGAGGGTTTTGGTGCGCGCATTCATCACCGGATGATTGCGCTCGAAAATCTTGTACGGTGAATCGATCTGCGGTTCGGCCCGTTGGAACGATTCCATCTGCTTGATCAGGTATTCCTCTTTTTGTCCGGCGATGAACGGCGCCTGGGGGCGGTGGTTTTGCCCGCTCGGGTCGTGGCAGACGGTGCAGCCGTGTTTGCGGGCAAGCGCCGCGCCCGCGTCGTCGGCGTCGGCGGAAGGGACCGGCAGCAACGTCGAAAACGGCAGCATGAGGGCAAACAGAAGACTCCGGATTCGGCGGACCGGGTGCCAGGCAGGCGTTCGCATAGGGAATTTGTTTTTCATGTGTGCGGCCTAATTTAAAGCCGCAACCTGAAGACAGGGTGACAAAAGGTATTCTAGCGGCGCTCGGCGCCCATGTAAAAAGCGACCCCTTGTGTTTCCGAGTGGGGTAGTCAGCCCAACTGCTCGTAGAACTTCGTATTCATCAAGGCGGTCTCGGATAACGTCTTGATGACCCGCGTGTCGTTTTCCTGGGCGATGACCACGTGGGGCGGGTCGTCGTGAAATTCGGCGGCGCCGACCACGACCCAGACGGTAGCCTTGCCGATGGGCTGGTGGGCGATTTTCAGGAAACGCTGCCCTGCCTTGAGCGCGTGCTTCGCTGCTTTATGTTTTTTGGCGGGATTGGCGAATTTAAATAGCGACATTGCCGGCGTTTCTTCTTTTTTGTGGCTGCGATCGATCTTTTTATCGATCCATTTATCGGATAATTCTATCTGATCGAGGCGAGATTAAGTTGAATCAAAATTGGGGCATTTTTGTGACCGTTGAAGTGCCGGGAGAGAATTTTTTTGAAACCGGCACCGGGAAAATATCGGGGAAAATACCGGGCGGGAATTATTCTGATAATACCTTGAAAGGTCATGAATTTTTTTCGTTTTGGGCGCCCGCGTCCGCTTTAATTTTCGACAAGCTGTGCCTAAGTCAAAAGAATGGACTTGTTCGGCACACTTTCCGTGATCGTGCCGTTTCTGGCGATCTGGGTTTTGTTTGCCTGGTTCGTCTACGTGATAGGGTCACACCGTTAAGACGTGTAAGGCGGGCGGTCGATATCGCGAACGGCAGCCACTCTGCCGTTATCGGCAGGGCAGGAGGGGTTTGACCCGGCGACGGCCGTTTCGGGTCCGCGTGGCTGCCGGTAAATGTTAAAGAAAAAGGGGCCGGCGGTACAGCCGACCCCTTGTCTGAATTGGCTCCGGCGACGGGGCTCGAATCCGTAAGCCGCTGGTTATTTATGCAGCGGGTT
>JAVJPD010000693.1:0-2132 GCA_040216475.1 Rhodospirillales bacterium | reverse complement strand
TCGCCCTGCTCGGCCAACAGCGCGTTCATCTCGTCGTCGTCCATCGGCTCGGCGAACTTGGCCGACACCTCGTTGAAGCGGTCGATCAACGCCTTGGTCTCGCCGAGCGCCTCGATGATATTACCCTCGACGTCCTTGCTCGGGTCCAGTTGCGGCTCCTGGGGCAGATAGCCGACGCTGACGCCGTCGGCCGGCCACGCCTCGCCGGAGAAATCCTTATCCAGCCCGGCCATGATCTTGAGCAGCGTCGATTTACCGGCGCCGTTGATGCCGAGCACGCCGATCTTGACCCCGGGGAAAAACGACAGGGTGATGCCCTTGAAAACTTCGCGACCGCCCGGAAAGACCTTGGTCAGGCCGTTCATGACGTAGATATATTGGTAGGATGCCATCGGTTTTCTTTTCTATATGGTAGAATGGAAAATATGCCGATTCCGGACAGCCGTTGCCCGGAAAATCACGCTGCCTATACCATACTTTATGCCCGGCAAGAGACCAAATCAGCCCACAACCGAACGATGATCGAACAATGAGCGAACAAAATCCCGGCCAACGAACGATCCGCGCCGCCGACCGGTTGAAGCGCCTCTCCGCCGAGGAAGACCCGGCGACGCTGCTGCAACAGGCGTTCGAGCATTTCCGGGCCGGGCGGCTGACGGAAACCCGCAACGCCTGCGCGACAATTCTCGGCCGCGACCCGGAACATTTCGAGGCCCGTCAACTCCTGGCCATGGCCTGCTTTCATGCCGGCGACAAGGCCGAGGCGCTCGCCCATTTCGAAGCCGGCGCCGCGCTGCGCCCCGGAAACGCGGAAGCGCAGTATTTCCTCGGTAACGCGCTCGCCGACCGGAACCGGCTCGAAGACGCCGCCGCCTGTTACCGGCGTGCCGTCGACATCGACCCCGCGTTCGCCGATGCCTTCACCAATCTCGGCGGCGTGCTGCAAATGCTGGGCCGGGTCGAAGACGCCGTTGCCTGCTACGAAAAGTCGCTGGCCCTCAATCCGGCGGCGGTCAACGCCATCAGCAACCTGGCCATCGCCCTGCAGGCGCAAAACCGGCTCGAAGAGGCGATCGCACAGTACCGACGGGCCATCGAACTCGACGACCGGGCGGCGTTCCTGCATTTCAATCTCGGCATCGCCCTCGAAGGCGTACAGGACTGGCGCGGCGCCGAGGCCAGCTACCGCCGCGCGATCGGCATCGCGCCCGATTACGCCGAGGCTTGCGCCAATCTCGGCGTCCTGCGCCAGGAAAGCGGCGCCCCCGCCGAGGCCGTCGATCTTTACCGCCGGGCCATTACCGCCAGCCCGGACGAGGCGAGGCTCTATTGCAAACTCGCCTTGGCGTTGCGCGATCTGGGCCGGCTCGAAGAGGCGGAAAAAGTTCTCCACGGCGCCATCGAGCAAAGCCGGGTGTTGCCGGAAACCCTGATCGAGCTGGGACTGACCCAGTTCGAGCGCGGCGATCCGACCGGTGCCGGCGAAACCCTGATCGCGCCGGTTCTCGAGATGCGCGCCCCGGGCGGGAGTTCTTCGTCGCGAGCCGATACCTTCGACGTCGTCACCAAGCCGAAGCTCGAACACGACATCGATCAGCTCGCGTATCTGATGGAGCGCAGCCTTCTCGCCGCCGACCACGAAGGGCTGCTCGCCGACTATCGCGATCTTGCCGCCCGCCTGCCCGAACAGGGGCAGCACCGCCTGAGCGAGATGAGCCCGCCGGTACCGCCCCGGGTGCTGGCGAACTACAACCGGGCGATTCGGATCGAACCGGCGCCGGTCCTGCCCGGCGGCGCCCTCAACCCCGAACTCGATCGCGAAAAGATCCAAGCCGATTTCGCCGCACACGATCCCGGCTTCGCCTCTTTCGACGATTTCCTGCGCCCGGAAGCGCGCGAACGGCTCTGGCAATTCTGTCAGGAGTCCACGATATGGTTCGATGTGCATTACGTCGGCGACGTCGGCGCAGGGCTCGAGAACGGCTTCGCCTGCCCGCTGGTTTTGCAGATCGCCCAGGAAGTCCGCGAGGCCTTCCCGGCCGTGTTCGGCGGCCTGCCGTTCACCTCCTGCTGGGCCTACAAATACCTCAAGGGGGTTTCGGGTCTCGGCATGCACGCCGACGAGGGCGCGG
>JAVJPD010000692.1:0-9857 GCA_040216475.1 Rhodospirillales bacterium | reverse complement strand
TCCAGGACGTATGCAGCCGTGCCGTTTCGCTCAACGTCACGGTCTCGAACTTCTCCATGACGTCGCCGAACACCGTGCCGACGGCACAGCCGGACGTTTGAGTCTTCGTTTTGAGTTTTTCCTCGAAGTCGGTTTCGTTCTTGGTGCGCACGACGACGGTTTCGATCTCGTCGTCGTACTCGACGGCGACGATTTCGTCGTCGGGACGCAACATATTTTGATTAAGCAGATAGCCGACGGCAAGATAATCGGGATAATCGCAGATCGTCATCATGGTGACGATCTCGCGGCCGTTCAGGAACAGCGTCAGGGGACGTTCGACCGTTACCGGAATTTCGATCCGCCGGCCGTCCTGATCGATCCCGCCGACCCGTTCCGTCAGGCGCGGATCTTTGGGCTGAGGCGTGATCAGATGTTCCGAACGTTTATCCATGATCGTTCCCGGCATCGCTCCGGCTCATTAATTGATTCCAATCTAATATTGGTGCCGGATTCCTCCTGTAAATAGACAGGAAAATTCCAATTTATCAATAAGTTGTTCCACACCAACCTAAAATTGGTTACACTTGGCCATGGGAAAACGCGACCAGACCATCCAGGCCCTGCGCGACTATATCGGCGACGCCCGCAAGAACGGCCAAACGCGCCTGCCGCCCGAGCGCACGCTGTGCAGCCGGCTCGGCGTTCCCCGCGGCACCCTGCGCCAAGCCTACGCGGTTTTGGAAGCCGAGGGCAAAATCTGGCGCCATGTCGGGCGCGGCACCTTTCTCGGCTCCCGCCCGCCCGCGGCCGACGGCCAGCTGACTCTCCTCACCAAGGGCACCAATCCCGAGGAAGTCATGGAAGTCCGCATCATGATCGAGCCCAAAATCGCGGCGATGGCGGCGCGGCGGGCCTCGGCCGACGATCTCGCCGCCATGCGCGAAGCGCTCGCCAAAAGCGAAACCGCGCCGAACTTCGAGACCTTCGAATACTGGGACAGCACGCTGCATCAAACCATCGCGACGGCGGCGCGCAATACGCTGCTGACGGCCGTATTCGACTCCGTCAACATGATCCGCTGGAAAACCGAATGGGGCAACCTCAAGGCCATGTCGCTGACGCGCGACCGGCGGCTTCATTACGAAGAGCAGCACCGGGGTCTGGTCGATGCCATTTCCGGACGCGACGTGGATAAATCCGAACGCGCCATGCGCGAGCATCTGGAAACGGTGCGCCGCGATCTGTTCGGCCCGCCGGCGAACAGCGGGTAAAAACCGTTTCCGAATTTAAATTCCCACCGTTCCCATCTGTTTTTCCGGGTAGCGGGTGCCGGCCGTGGCGCCGGGCTTGAATATCTCGCCCAGACGCTTCAGATCGTCGCCGTCCAGGGACAGATCCGCCGCCGCGATGTTGTCATCCAGGTGCCTGCGCTGTTTGGCGCCGGGAATCGGCACGATGTTGCCGGCCTGCGCCAAGACCCAGGCAATGGCGACCCGCGACGGGCTGCAATTATGCTTGTCGGCGACGTCCTGCAACGCCCTCACCATCGTGACGTTCTTCGGCAGGTTCTGCTCGTGAAAACGCGGATGGGCCCGGCGGCGATCGCCCTCGGGCAGATCGTCGAGGGTTTGCACGGCGCCGGTCAACAGGCTGCGCCCGAGCGGGCTATAGGCGAGATAGGTCATGCCGAGTTCCTGGCTGGTCGGCAGCCATTCCTTCTCGGCATCGCGGTACATCAATGAATATTCGCTTTCGATCGCGCTCAGCGGATGCACCGCGTTGCCCCGGCGCATGGTCTCCGAACCCGCTTCCGACAAACCGATGTAACGGACCTTACCCGCGTCGATGAGCTTCTTCATGCCGCCGACGGTCTCCTCGATCGGCACTTCGGGATCGATCCTGTGCAACAGATACAGATCGATAACGTCGACGCCCAAACGCTTCAAGCTCAACTCGCACGCTTCCTGGGCGTATTCGGGGCGGCCGTCGACGGTCTTGCCGGTCGGCGAATTGCGCAGATTGCCGAACTTGGTGCACAGCACAACCTTGTCGCGGCGGCCCTTGATCGCGCGCCCGACCAATTCCTCGTTCTTGCCGTTGCCGTAGGCGTCCGACGTATCGAGGAAATTCACGCCGCCGTCGATGGCGTGCCGGATCGTCGCTTCGGATTCGGCGTCGTCGGCCTTGCCGTAGATGCCGATCATGGTCATGCAGCCGAGGCCGACCGCCGAAATGTCCAGGGAACTGTTGCCGAGTTTCCGGTATTTCATATGCTCCTCCCATTCACGGAATGATCGCCCGGGCGGCCGCCAGGCGGGGTTCCGGGCGTGTTCCGTCCGTTTTTTAAGGCCCGTTCCGGGACCGTCACGAAATCGTTAACAGCTAAAAATCTACCCCGATGGTGGCCTGAACGAGCGCGCCGGGCAAGGGATTAATCCACTTTTCCGCCCTTGATATTAATGTCATATATGACGGTACGTATTCCTTAGACACCTATCGCATTGTATCGAACCGGGAGCGACGCCCTTGGCTTTTATGTCGGCCAAAACCAAGCGGAACACGCAGATCATTTCCCTGATCGGTTCAGGGCACGGCATGAGCCATTACTACGGCCTCGCCCTGCCGCCGTTGTTCCCGCTGATCAAGGCCGAATTCGACGTCAGCTACGCCGCGCTCGGTTTCCTGGTCACGATGCTGAACATCACCGGCGCCGCCGTGCAGGTGCCGATGGGCTTCCTGGTGGATCGCATCGGCGGGCGCGTGCTGCTGCCGCTCGGCATGGCCGCCATGGCGGTGCCGTTCCTCGCCTTCGGTTACGCCGATAATTACTGGTTCGCGCTGGTTCTAATGGCCATCGCGGGAATCGGCAGCAGCGTTTTCCATCCCGTCGACTACGCCATTCTCAACGCCACCATCGACGAGGATTTCCTCGGCCGTGCCTTCAGCCTGCATACGCTGACGGGCAACATCGGCTTTATCCTCGCGCCGGTGACGATCATTCTGTTTGCCTCGCTTTGGGATTGGCGCACCGCGCTGGTGATCGCGGGCGGCATCGGCGTCGCGGTCACGCTGCTGATGATCGCCAACGGCCGCATCCTGCATTACGAAACCGACGCGAAAACCGCCGAGGCGTCGAAGGGAGCGAAATCGACGGAGCCTTCCGGCCTGCGCATCCTGCTGCTGCCGCAAGTGATCCTAATGTCGATCTTCTTCGTGCTCATCACGGTGATGACCACCGGCGTGCAGACCTTTTCCGTCACCACGCTGAACCAGACCCACGGCACGCCCCTGGTCGCCGCCACCACGGCTTTAACCGCGTTCCTGATCGCCGGCGCTTTCGGCCTGGTGTTCGGCGGCATCCTCGCCGACAAATGGCGCCGCCACACGGTGCTCGCCGCCACCTCCATCGTCTTGATCGCGGCGGTGCTGATCGTGATCGGCTCGGTGCCGCTGCCGGTGATCGCCGTTACCGCGCTCTTCATTGCCATCGGTTTCTTGCAGGGCACCATTCGCCCGGCGCGCGACATGATCGTGCGCTCGATCATCCCCGACGGCTCGATGGGCAAGGTGTTCGGCCTGCTCTCCACGGCCATGAGCGTCGGCCATGCGATCACGCCGGTGTTTTTGGGATGGCTGATCGACCGGGGGATGGCGGATATGGTGTTTTACGTTCTCGCCGCCGTGATGCTGCTCGCGCTCCCGACCATGATGGCCGCGCAGAGCCCGCAGGTGATGCGCCGCTCCCCGGCCGCGACCGACAAGGCCGCCGCCGAGTAAGCGCGCAAATCGTTATTTCTTGTAGCTGACCGTCAAATCCCCGACACCGTCGACGTGGCCCTCGAGGGTTTCGCCGGGCTGCACCGGGCCGACGCCCGCGGGCGTGCCCATCATGATCAGATCGCCCGGCTCCAGGGTGCAAAGCCCCGAAAGATAGGAGATGGTTTCCGGTACATTCCAGATATGCTGGTTGAGATCGCCTTCCTGGCGGATTTCGCCGTTGATCTTGAGCCAGATCGCGCCCTCGCTGGGATGGCCGACGTCGGCCACGGTGCGGATCGCCGTCATCGGCGCGGAATGATCGAAGCCCTTGCCCATGTCCCAGGGGCGCGCCATTTTCTTGGCTTGGCCCTGAATATCGCGGCGCGTCATGTCGAGGCCGACGCAATAGCCGTACACGATATCGAGCGCCTTGGCTTCCGGCACGTCGGCACCGGTCTTGTTGATGGCGACCACGAGTTCGATCTCGTGGTGCAGATCCTTCGTCACCTGCGGGAACGGCAAGGTGGAGCCGCTCGGCACGTAGGCGTCGGCGGGCTTCATGAAGAAAAACGGCGGCTCGCGGTCCGGGTCATGGCCCATTTCGCGGGCATGATCGGCATAGTTCCGGCCGACGCAATAAATCCGGCGGATCGGGAAAACCTTGTCGCTGCCCTCGATCGGCACGCCGGGCACGGGAACGTCAAACAGGTAGTTCATAACTCTTCCAATTGATTTTTGATCATGGGGACACGAGGCCCGCATCCCGGAAAACCAGCCGCGCAAAATAGACTGAAACGCGGCTCAGGCCAAGCCGTTCAGGACGTCCCTTCCCATTCGTTGGAAATATCGAAAACCAGGCCCAGGGGGTCGCGGAATTTCCTCTCGAAATGGGAGCCCGGCCGGCCGCTCGGCATATCCTTATGCAGCTTCCCGCCATGCTCCTCGATCTTGCGCGAGGCTTCGTCGATGTCGTCGACGATGAAACCGACGTGGTGCCAACCGCAGAAATCCTTGCCCCGCTCGTCGCCCGCGTGCTCGTCGGACTTGAACTTGAGCAAGGTCAGATTGACGACGCCATCGGACATCCGCACGGCATGGTCCTGACGCGACATGATCTTCATCTCGAAGACCTGTTCGTAAAATTTCGCTGACGTATCCAAATCCGGAGTCGAGACCGCGATATGCCTAAGCTTACCCATGAACGCCTCCCTTTCCGCTATGCTTACTTCTCCGCCTTGACCGTATTGCGCAACAAACCGACCTTGGAAATCTCGATCTCGACCACGTCGCCGTCCTTCATCCATACCTGGGGATCGCGGCGCGAGCCGACGCCGCCCGGCGTGCCGGTCACGAACACGTCGCCCGGCGCGAGCGTCGTAAACAACGACACGTAGGCGATCTGCACCGGGATCGGGAAGATCATCAGGTCCGTCGTGGTGTGCTGCATGACGTTGCCGTTCAAGCGGGTTTCCAGCGTCATCACGGTCGGATCGGGAATCTCGTCCGCGGTCACCATCCATGGGCCGAACGGACCGGTTTCGCTGAAGTTCTTGCCCGGAATCCATTGCGTGGTGTGGCGCTGGAAATCGCGCACGCTGCCTTCGTTGTAGCAGGCGTAGCCGGCGACGTGCTTGAGCGCGTCGGCTTCGGAAATCCGCCGGCCGCCCTTGCCGATGATCAGGGCCAGTTCGCCCTCGTAATCGAATTTGTCGGATTCTTTCGGCTTGATCATCGGGCACAGGTGGCCGGTCTGGCTTTCCGGCACGCGGGTGAAAATGGTCGGGCGGTCGACCTCGCTGTGGCCGCCTTCCTCGCGATGCGCCTTATAATTCAGGCCGACGCAGAAAATCTTGTCGGGGTTGGGGATCACCGGCAGCATCTTGACGGTGTCGATCGCCGCATCCGGTTTTTGCCCGGCCAGCGCCTTGGCGATTTCACCCAACGCATCGGCCGCGATCGCCGCCTTCAAATCCGGGTATTTCTTGGCCAGGTCGCCCGGCACCGTCGTCAGCTTGCCGTCGTCGCCGGCCAGACCGTAACACGCTTCACCGCTTTTTTCGTAACTCGAAAATTTCATCGTATTGTCCAATCCTCAATGTTTTCTTGCGTGTTTTTACTTAAAAGCCCATCAGATGCAACTGACGCTCCGGATAGCGCGTGCCCGCCGCGCTGCCGACCGGAAACGCCTCTTCGAGGGTCGCCAGATCGCCTTTCGAAAACGTCACGTCGAGCGCCTTCAGATTTTCTTCCATGTGCGGGCGGCGGCGCGAGCCCGGAATGGGTACGATTCCCCAATCGCGCGACATCACCCAGGCCAGCGCGACGTTCGCGGGCGAACAGTTCTTCTCGGCGGCCATTTTTTCGAGAACCTTCAAGAGTTCGATATTCTTCTCGAAATTCTCGTCCTGAAACCGCGGGTGCTCCCAGCGCCGGTCGTTCTCGTGCATGTCCTGGGACGACTTGATGCTGGCAGTGAGAAAGCCGCGCCCCAATGGGGCATAAGCGACGTACGTAATCCCGAGATCGCGGCAGATCGGCAGCACCTCCAATTCCGCTTCGCGGGTCCAAAGCGAATACTCGGACTGCAGCGCCGTGATCGGATAAGTCTTGTGGGCACGCTTGATCTCGTCGGGCTTCGCTTCCGACAGGCCGATGCAGCGGACCTTACCCTGCTCCACCAGTCTGCCCATCGCGCCGACGGTATCCTCGATCGGCACGTTCGGATCGACCCGATGCAGGTAGTAGAGTTCGATCCGCTCGACCCCGAGCCGCTTCAAACTTGCCTCGCAGGCGACCGGCACGTAGTCCGGCTTGCCGTTGGTGCCGGCGACCTTGCCCGCCGGGCTACGCATGTTGCCGAACTTAGTCGCGACCACGACCTTATCCATCCGCCCCTTGAGGGCCTCGGCCAACAGCTCTTCGTTGTGGCCGTTGCCGTAGGCATCGGAGGAATCGAACATGGTCACGCCCGCGTCCGCCGCGCGGCGGATGGTCGCGATGGATTCGGCATCGTCGCGCGGCACGTCGTTCTTCGGCGACATGCCCGAACACCCCAACCCCATAACCGAAACCTCAAGGTCGGATCGACCCAGGCGAAGATATCTCATGGATTGAATTGCCTTTTGATCAGGCGATTAAATTACGCGCCGTTGAATTCCAGAATATCGAGGCCGGTCAAACGGTCGAGCAGATAGACTAGGCCGTTCTTGTCCACGACATCGACGTCGTTGCTCTGCGGCGATTTATGCCCGTTCACCGGTTCGGGAATGAAATAGCCGACTTCCTTGGGCAGATGCGGATCGGCAACGTCGACGATCCGCAAACCGCCCGAGAACCAGGCGTTGTAAACGAGCGTCGAATTCAGCTTTTCCCGGTACTGGTGGGCGCCGAAACGGCCCAAGCGGCTCCACGGCGAGTCCAGTTCGCTCACGTGATACGAGGACAGAGTTTGAATGTTCTTGAGATCGGTCACGTCGAACACCCACATGCAGGCATGGGGTTGGCCGACATGGTGGGTATGCTCTTCGTCGATCCCGACGGCGATCCGGCGGCCGTTGATCTTCTTCTCCAGCGGCATGATCGTGTGCGAGGTCATCGGGGCCGGCGGATGATAGTTGATCGCGCCGATCGTCTTGATGTTCTTAATGTTCTTCGCATCGAGCACCTGGAAACCGCCGTGCCAAACGGCGGCCCACAATTCGTCGCCGACCCGCATCGCATGATGCAGGCGGTTGTTGTAGCCCTTCCAGGTCGGCTTCTCGCCGCCGGCGATATGCTGGCCCGGCATCCACCAGCGCGAAACCTCTTTGGGTTTCGCAGGATTCTTCATGTCGTACACGACGAGAATGTTGCCGAGATAACCTTCCATTTCGGTCGAGATATAGGCGTACTTCTCGTCGCAATGAAACCGGTGCGTGCCGAACCCGTGGGTTTTGACATACGCCAACTCTTTGGGATTGGTCTTGTCCTTGATGTCGAAAACGCGCCAGCCGCCGCCGTCGTAACCGGTTTTCATATAACCGAGAATATCGGGAATGAGATTTTTGTCGACGCCGAGTTCCTTGGCAAGCTCTCCGTTCTTCGGTTCGCGGCCGTGTTTCTTCTTAAAGGCGCGGACGATACCCGGAATCTTCTGCTCGCCCAAACGCCGGCGGTGACGGTTGAACATCTCGACGTTGGTGTACATGAGATCGCCGATCACGCGCACCTTGTGAGAATGGGAGTTCGGCGGCGTGGTGAGCGTTGCCACGACCTTGGGCTTCTTCGGGTTGGAAATGTCGATGATTGAGGTGCCGTGCGGCGGGTCCATGTGCCCGACGTAGCAGTATTTGCCGTGCACCTCGACCTGACCGCCGCCGGGGATATCCAAATGCGCGATCCGCTTGATGTTCTTCGTCGAAAGCGGCTTCTTTTTGTCTTTTTTGGCCATGACATTTCCTCCCCGGAAACGAAAAGTTTATGACTACTCCGTGGTGCCGCCCTGCTCGGCCTGTTCACCGCGTTCAAGCCCCGTCTTAGCCGCTTTTCGCTTTTTTTGCCACTCTTTCCAGAGCGGAATAATCAGCGACACGACCAAGGCCGCCCACAGTATGTTACCGAGATCGGACGAGAAGATGACCCAGAAATCGCCCTGGGAAATCTTGAGCGCCCGTACGAAATACTGCTCCAACAGCGGCCCCAGGATCACGCCGATCAGAATCGCCGCGACATGGTAGCCGGTCTTGCGGGCGATATAGCCGATCACGCCGAAGACGATCGCCAGGTACATGTCGAACAGATAGGCCCGGGGCACAAACGAGCCGACCAGCGTAAACGCGATGATGATCGGCACGATGTACGTCGTGGGCACCATCGTGACCCGCGACATGTAGCGCGCCAGCGGAAAGATGCTAAACATCATGATGATGTAGGATACCGCCATGGCGGCGAAGGCGCCGTAGGCGAACTTGGGCTGCTGGATGAACAAATCCGGGCCCACCGTCACGCCGTGATAAGTCAGCACGACCAGCATGATCGCCGCCGTGGCGCCACCCGGAATGCCGATGACGAGCAACGGCACCAGAGTGCCGGGAGTCACGCCGTTGTTCGCGGATTCCGGCGCGATCAAGCCCTCGATGTGGCCCGTGCCGTATAATTCGGGCGTCTTCGAAAAGGTTTTCGATTGCTGATAGGCCACGAACGCGGCGATGGCCGCGCCGGCCCCCGGGACCACGCCGATGATGAGGCCGATGATCGAGGTCCAGACCACATGCCACCAGCGCTTGAAGGTTTCCCGCACGCCCTCGAAGACCTGCCCCCAGGTGGCGTCCTTCATCACACTTTTTCCCGCGGTGGTGAGGATGGATTGGCGCTCGATGAGGATGAAGGCCTCGGAGATCGCGAACAGGCCGACCAACGCCGGAATCAACGGAATCTTGTCATACAGCTCGAGAAAGCCGAAGGTCCCCCGCGGAGTCGCGTATACGTGATCGGCCCCGATGGCCCCGATCATGAGGCCGAAAAATCCGGCGATCAGCCCCTTGAGCTTTTCGCGCGCGGCGAGGGTTGCGATCAGCGAAATGCCGAACAGCATCACCACGATCATTTCGACGGAATGGAGGTAATACACCGCTAAAACGATCCATTGGATCACAAGCAGGACCAGGATCGACGTCAACAGGCCGCCGATGCACGACGAGGTAAACGAGATCGCCAACGCTTGCGGTCCCTTCCCCTGCATGGTCATGGGATAACCGTCGAGCGGCGTCGCCGCGGCGCCGGCCGTGCCGGGAATATTCACCAGAATGGCGGGAATGCCCGCCCCCATGCGCGAGGAAACGTATAACGCGACCATGAAGATCATGCCTTTTTCCGGCCCCATCGCAAGGGTCATCGGCAAGAGCACGATGATGGTGTTCGCCGCCGAAAAACCGGGAATGGCGCCGACGACGTAGCCCAGAACGATGGCCGGCAAAATGATGTACCAATACCCGAAGGTATGGAGAAAGGCGGGAAGGTAAACGGACCAATCTATTTGCATTTATTCCCAGACCCCCAAGCTCATCCATAACGGCCTCAGCCACTGCTCGATCGGACCGTTCGGAAATTGGCGCTGAAACGCGACCACGAAAAGCAGA
>JAVJPD010000691.1:0-2379 GCA_040216475.1 Rhodospirillales bacterium | reverse complement strand
TCCTTGAATCTCCCGGCTGTAAACCTTGTTGGCGTAAGACTCCTGCGTCAGCATGCCGTTTTGACTGCCGGTGACCGTGACGAAGATCAAAACCACGTCCTGCTTCGTCATGGGAATGGCATACTCGAGAACGTTCTTCAGCAAATCCCGGCGCTCGCCGAGCCGCAGATCATCGATCAATACCTTCATGCGTTCGCAATGGCCGGGATAGCGGACCGTCTTGTAATCCAATTCGCGCACCTTGCCGTCGAGGGTTTCGCACAAGGTGGCGATGCCGCCGGATGTATGGAAGGCTTCGTAATCGATGCCGTCGAGCGAAAAATGTTCGAGGTCGCCGAGCGGCAGCACCTCCCGGCGTTTGCCCCCGTGGATAATATCGCAAGGATTGCAATAGGCGTTGATGAGACCGTCGGTGCTCCAGGTCAGATTGTAAAGCAGGGCATTGGTCGGGAATTGCGGCAGCGCGCCGATACGAATCCGGACCGTTTCGAGTTTCTCGAATTTTTTGGCGAGATCGTAGGTTACGATCGAGGCGAAGCCCGGCGCGAGCCCGCACTGTGGCATAAACGCCGAGTCGGCTCCTTCCGCGATGCCGCGGATCTTGTGTGCCGTTTCGACGTCCTCGGTCAGGTCCAAGTAATGTACGCCCGTTTCGCGGGCCGCTTCGGCGACGGCCGCATCGAAAAAGAAGGGCAAGGCGCTGATGACCGCGTCACGGCCTTCCATGGCGGACCGCAAGGCTTTTTTGTCGGTTACGTCGATCGGTTGCGTCGCGACGTTTTTGCGCGACAGCGACTTGAGGGCGCTTTCCTGCCTGTCGCCGGCCAGAACGTTATACCCGCCGGCCTCGGCCAGCAGGTCGATAATGGCGGCGCCGATGCGGCCCGTCCCCAGAACCAGAATTTCTTTCACCGCACGGCCTCCCAGCGGGCTTCGATGCCTGTTACATAATGATGGGGGCGAGCGGAATGTAACACAAGGCGTTGATGGCGTGCGGCGTCAATAAAAGCCGCCGCACCGCGATTTTCGCGGTGTGGGCATAATCGGGGCGATGGCAGACTCTAGAGGGGAATGCCCTTGTCCTTGACCGCCTCGAGACCGCGGTGCATCCAGTCCTTGCCGGTTGCCAGCAGGCAACTGACGCCGCTCGGCATGGTCATCAGGATCGTCCAGCTTCCTTTGTCCGAGGCGAAAACCTCGATCATGCGCCCGGCGTTGTCGAGGCCGGCCGAAACGGGCATTTCGGCGTAATCCTTTTTAAGCGTTTTGGCGATTTTATCCCGGTTTTCGCAGGCGGTTTGGGCAGCACCCGTGGACGGTAGCAACAGCGTCAAAACGAGCAAGCCGGCGATAAGGAAAGCGAATTTACGAACCATGGCAGGCACTCCTGTTTCGGCCTTCAGGCCGATCTTCCCCGGTTCGAATCGGGTCTTGGTTGTCGTGCTTTGCGCCCGAGTCGCAGTTTTACTAAACCCACAAGATATCGGGCAAAAGTTAATATTTTGATACCATGGCTGTACAGTGACCGGTTCGTGACCGGCGGCGGGGCATGTCCGGGCAGGTGGAAAATTTCCTGAAAATCGTCGTCATTCCGGCGCGAATCCCGTAGACAGTGTCGGAACGGTCGGTCGCATAGGATATAGGATGGAGAAGGTGATGGATGAAGCCGCGGTAAAAAAGCTGGCCACGCAAATTATGGACGTGATCATGCAATACGGTCTCGATCTTCTCGGCGCCGTGATCCTGCTCATCGTCGGGTGGCTGTTCGCCGGCTGGGCCGGCCGGGCGGTCCGCCGGGCGCTCGACCGGACACCCCGCATGGACGAAACCCTGAAGCCGTTTCTTTCGACGTTGGTTCGCTACGTCGTGTTGACCTTGGTTCTCGTTGCGGTATTGGCGCAATTCGGCGTTCAGACGACCAGCATCATCGCCGTCGTCGGTGCCGCCGGCCTGGCTGTGGGCTTGGCGTTGCAGGGGACGCTTGCCAACATCGCGTCGGGCGTGATGCTGCTGGTGCTGCGTCCCTTCGGCGCCGGCGATTACATCGATGCCGACGGCATTTCCGGCACGGTCAAGGAAATCGGTTTGTTTCTGACCTACTTGCAAACGCCGGACGGCTTGTACCGTACCGTGCCCAATTCGCAAATCGCGAACAGGACGATCACGAATTATTCCAGACTGCCCGACCGGCGGATCGATCTCGCCGTCGGCATCGGTTACGGCGACGATATCGATGCCGCGCAGTCGGCCTTACTGTCGTTGATGCGGGCCGACGGGCGGATCAAGCCCGATCCCGAGCCGCAGGTGATGGTCATGGCGCTGGCCGATAGCTCGGTCAACCTCAATTTGCGGTGTTGGGTCGACCGGAACAGATCGGAA
>JAVJPD010000690.1:0-4045 GCA_040216475.1 Rhodospirillales bacterium | reverse complement strand
TCCGACTTGATTTCGTTAAGCGTTTTGCCGCGTCGGGGAGAAAGGTGACTGCCGGTCGCGATTATCTGGAGTTCAAGTGCTTTATCATCATCGATTTCGCGCATGACCCAGTGAAGATGACCGTAATCAGCGCGGTCTCCGGTAATGACGCAGATTTTTCTCACGTCAGCAAATTCCAGACTAAAGCCGTTCCGGCAGTGATGGCCCGTGTTGTCTTTTTCCCGATTACGTTCTTGATCTCCGAGGGTGGCAATCCTGTTCCCGGACGTTTGATCTCTATCATATCCGGCGACAGAACCGTATCAACGGGAATATCGCAAGCCGCGACGAGACTTTTTCGGGCAATGATCGCGACATCCGTTTCGGATGCGGCGGGACGCTTGATTCCATCTCCGAAAGCTTTTTCAACATTTCGGATGCCTCTAATCATCGCCGTCAGTTCCGGCGGCTCAAGGGACGCTTTGTGGTCGGGGCCCTTTGAGGCGCGGTCTAGGGTGAAATGCTTCTCGACGATGTTCGCGCCGAGAGCAACGGCAGCCAGGGCGATCTCAAGTCCCATTGTGTGGTCGGAAAAACCGACCGGAACATAAAACTCACGCTTTAATGTGTTCATGGCCTTGAGATTCACGTCATGTGGATTTGCCGGATAGGCGCTGGTGCAGTGCAGAAGCGCAAGCTGCCGATTCGCGGTGGAATGGACGGTATCAACGGCGCTAGCGACGTCCTCAAGGGTCGCCATACCCGTGGAAACAATCATAGGTTTTCCTATGCGGGCAATCTGATCTAGGAACGGCAGATTGGTTAAATCGCCGGAAGAAATTTTGAATGCTTCGATGCCCAGCTGATCGAGAAAGTCGGCACTTAAGGGATCAAATGGCGTGGATAAGAAGATGATTCCACAATCGTTGCAACGCTTTTGAAGAGAGATGAAGTCATCAGGACTCAACTCAAGTTGCTTTAACAGGGAAAATTGCGTTTGCTTATCGTCCGCCCCGCTTTTTTGATATGTAGCCTTTTGCGCCGTTTCCGTAACCAGATCTTCTGTCCGGAATGTCTGGAATTTAATCGCATCTGCTCCGGCTGCGGCAGCAACCGCGATCATTTCCAAGGCACATTCGAGACTCCCGTTGTGGTTGACGCCGGCTTCGGCGATGACGAAGCAAGGAGTATTTACCCCGATGATGCGATTTTTTAGGGTGAGAGCAGGCAGAAAATCAGTCTGTAGGAGGGCTGTCATCAGTTCGATATTTGGTGGATTGAATCCTCGTTTCCGGCGACGTTATTCGATTCACCGACAATGCGCGCCATCAGTTTGACGGAACGAGCATAATCATTCAAATCGGCGGCACATTCATGAAGCCGCCCCGTTTTAAGGAGTTCGCGGAACGCCTCTGCTTGGCCAAAGAGCCCAGCCTTGAACTGCTGATCAGGGGCGGCGGGCGTTAGGACTAGCGGTTTATCTCCGCGTCGGAACACCGTCGCTGTTTCGATTGGCATGAAGACAACCGATAGATTATCGGCAAATAGAGACACTCGCCATCCTCCCGGAGCGTACCATTGCGCCTGAAAAATTCCCCGGGTTTCGTTCTTAAACCGAATCAAAGCGTTATAACTACGGTCCTCACTATCCTTACAACGATTCATGGTTATCACGTCAACAGGTTCTCCGGCAAAGAAACGGAATAAATCAACGAGATGAATTGAGTTTGCGAAGTGCCATTGCTGACGGGTAAACGAAGTATGTTTATCGGGGAGGCGGGATAAATCTTCCGGCATTTGGATCTCGATAGCTCGAACGCCACCGGCATTCTTTACATAATCTCGACCCTTCCGGATTACGTCGTAAAAGCGCCGGTTGAGGCCGATCATGTGTGGAACGGAAATTTCATTTCGCGCATTATCGGTTTCTTGAGTCGAAAGACCCACGGGCTTTTCTAGAAATAGTGGCAGCCCAAGCCTGGAAAGATCGATAGCAATAGAGGCCATGACATCGCAGCGAACACAAACCCAAAAAGCATCGGCTTGCGGTTGGGACAAAACGTCGCCAATCGTCCGAGCTGCCGGGATTTTGTATTTGGCAGCAAACGTTTCGGCATGGGATAGGTCCCGTGAAGCGCAGGAAACCAAACGCAAACCAGGTACGTTCTGAAGAGCGCTCACATGCTGTTCGGCCATGGGGCCGACGCCGATTAGGGCTATATCAAAGGTCGGTTTTTGCAAATCTCTTCGGAGAACTGTGGAATGCGATTGCGGGCTTATGGAATTGCATAAGATTTCAAGCGGGTTTCTTCCAAAAGCGGAAGATGAAAGGGCGCGTTCGTTACTCCGGCTTCGCGAATTGCCGCGAATACGCACAATGCATCCAAGGCCCGTTCAATCGTCGAGATAACGGGCTTATCGTCGAACAGATTCTTTAGCGCCATTGCGGACATATCCATAAGGCTGAAAGGCGTAAAGTCCGGTAGCGGGCCTTCAAGGTGTGGCTGGCCATAGCGAGTAAGGGGAAGTTCTCGGTCTCCATCACTGCGGTGGAAAACACGCCAGGGTTGAGATTCGTTTTCGACCAAAATTCGACCGTATGTGTAGCGGAATTCAAGGAGGGGCGGGATACCCGTGTCGTCGCTGATATCCAGCATTGCGCGCCGTCCATCGGGCCAAACCATAAGGGCGCAGGCGCCGGGGTCTTCGAATTGCGGACCTCTAGGATTAGGCGGTGCCGTACCGGAGATGGACGCCATCACACGTTGAGGCGGGCCACCGAATAGTTGGTTGAAAAGATCAAGGTAATGAATGCCCAAACATCCAAGCCCTCCTGCGCCCAATGTCACGGAGATCGCCCGTAACGATCCCATCGCCGGCGTACCGTCGAGGGCCATGAGGCGGGCATAATTCGGGCAATAGCGTCGGCCATGGTTGACCACCACACGGGCGTCCATACGCCGAACTTGATCTAGCGCCCTCATTCCTTCGTCGATGTTGGTGCAAAATGGTTTTTCGATGAGGAACCGGCGAACACCGCAGGACAACCCTTGAAACAAAAACGAAATATGGCTTGGTGCGGTTGTTGCGATGATGGCGGCATCCATCGAGGTTTGCCAAAATGTATTAGCGTCCGTCGTAAAAACATCCGCGAGGTTTTGATGTTGGCCGAGGGCGAACGGTGTCGTCGAGGCGTCAAGAGCGGCGACAACATCCCACCCCAGATCATTGACGACATCGGTTAGGCGTGCACCCATGCGGCCAAGGCCGATTAAGCCGATGCGTTTCTTCAATATGGTCAAATTTTTATCCGGATAAAACCGAGATTTTCGAAGTACTGCACAAAATCTTCTAAATGGATTCTAGGCCGTTCGGTTCGTAAATCATAACCCGGCTGCCGCCGCTTTCGAATTTGAAGTTGACGTGTATAAGATCTTTAAGTCGTTCCCGGACGGCTTTTTGCTTTTCCTTAGGCACGAAAAACAGAATAAAGCCGCCGCCGCCGGCGCCGAGCAATTTTCCGCCTACGGCACCAGCTGTGCACCCGGCATCATATATATCGTCGATCTGGCTGGTCGAGACGGATTCGGCAAGACTCCGCTTGAGTTGCCAACTTTCGTGCAGAAGTTTTCCGAACCGATCAAGCGGTTCGCGCTCGTTTCCTAAAATATTGATTGCCTGATTTACCATGGCGTGCATAGCTTTTAGTTCTTCGCCTTTTTTTTCGATGTTTTTGATCTGGTCGGCGGCAATTTTAGATGCAAAACGGGAAAGTCCCGTAAAAAAGAGCATCAAGGAACCCTGGAGTTCCTCGATCCTCTCTTGTGGTGCGACGATAGGTGTGATTTTGAAATCGCCATTTTGCAGGAAGTCAATTTTATTGAATCCTCCGTAGGCTGTTGCGATTTGATCCTGACAGCCGACATTTTCTTTAAGCACATCCTGCTCGATTCTGATCGCCTCGGTGGCGAGAGACTGTTTCGACGCCATGCGCCCTTCAAGAGAATTAAGGGCGTTTAGCAATCCGACCGTGAACGACGAACTGGAACCAAGCCCGGAACGGGCA
>JAVJPD010000689.1:0-4189 GCA_040216475.1 Rhodospirillales bacterium | reverse complement strand
CGGCTTCGAGCCCGGCGACGACGCGCCGCGGGCACTCACCTCGGCGCACATCCAGCCGTATCAACCCGACGATATCGACGACATCATGGGCACCGATTACGACGTGCGCCTGTTCAAGGACATCGAGGAAAGCAAGGCCGTGTTCGGCAGCGCCGCGACTCTGGTGCGTTCGGCGGCGCTGATGCGCCTGCGCCCGAGCCGGATCGTGCCGCCCGGCCTGGTCGCCCTCGGCGCGCGGACCGCCGGCTTCTTCCACCCCCGCCAGGGCACCGAGCTGGTCACCTTTCTCGCCCGCGTAATCGAGCGGTGCACGCACCGATGGCTCGAGAAGCAGGCCTAAACCCGCTCGATGCCGTTCCCGCCGAACCGGCGGTACTCGACGCCATAACCGCGTGGTGCGCGTGGTTGGAGCACGAGCGGCGCACCTCCCTGCATACGCTCGATGCCTACCGGCGCGATCTCATCGGCTTTCTGCGGTTCAGCGCCGAGCACCTCGGCTACCCACCGGGATTGAGCGAGCTCGAAAGCCTGCGCCCCGCCGATTTCCGCAGCTATCTCGCGCACCGCGCCCGGAACGGGCTCGCGCGCACCTCGACCGCGCGGGCGCTTTCGACCCTGCGCAACTTCTTCCGGTTTCTCGCACGCCGCAACCTCGCGGCCAACGCCGCCATCGACGGCGTACACACGCCGAAGGTGCCGAAATCGATTCCGCGCGCCTTGAGCGAACAGGAAGCCCGCGAATCGCTCGACGTCATCGAAGAAATCAGCAACGAGCCCTGGATCGCCAAGCGCGACACCGCGCTGATCACGTTGTTGTACGGCTGCGGGTTGCGCATCGGCGAAGCGCTGGCCCTGAATCAACGCGATTTCCCCAAGGGCGACGCCATGACGATCACCGGCAAGGGCCGCAAACAGCGCGTGGTCCCCGTCTTGTCCGTCGTGAAGGACGCGCTCGCGGATTACCTCGATCATTGTCCGTTCGGCCTCGGCGGCGACGATCCGCTATTCGTCGGCGCGCGCGGCAAGCGTTTGAACGCGGGAGTCGTGCAACGCCAGATGCGCCGCCTGCGCGCGCTGCTGGGCTTGCCCGAATCGGCGACGCCGCACGCGCTGCGCCACAGCTTCGCCACCCACCTGCTCGCCGGCGGCGGCGATCTGCGCACGATCCAGGAATTGCTGGGGCATGCGTCGCTCTCCACCACGCAACGCTACACCGACGTCGACGCGGGTCATCTCGGCAGGGTCTACCGAAGCGCCCATCCCCGCGCGCGCGGATAAACTTATTCTTCCTCGCCTTCCCCGTCCTTGGGACGGCGCGACCACCACAACGCCAGCGGCCCCAACAGGATCAGCGCCGCGACCGTGCCGAACGACACGCCCCAGGCCTCGATCAACGTGCGCCCGCCCATCAGATCGAGTACCGCGCCGAACAGCAGCGGCCCGGCGGCGGCACCGGCGAAACCGAAGAACGAATGCATCGCCATGGTGGCGCCGCGATAACCCTCCGGCGCGACGCCGACCATGCCCGCGGTGATCGCCGCCGAATCCGAATTGATCGCGTACATGTACACGCAACAGAACGCGAGCAAGAACCAGAACGGAACGGCGGCGAGGAATCCGAGCATCGCCGCCATGGATGCGGCGACGAACATGACGACGGTGATCCAGCGATGGCGCCCGATCCGAAGCGCGCCCTCGTTGCCGAGGATGCTGGCCGGCTGACCGAACAGCGTGATGATCGCCGCCAGGCTGGTCGCGCTGAGAACGATGCCGCTGTCCGTCCGCAAGGATTGCGCGAAGGTGAGGAACACCACGATCCAGGAGCGGAATGCGAACAGTTCGAAGTTGTGAACCGTATAGGCCCAGACGAAACCCATGGCCGGACGGCAGCGCAAGACGGGCCGGAAATCCAGCAAGTGCGTTTCGGGGGCGGCGAAGTTTTGCGGGTCGTCCCGGCCGATGAAAAGCACGATCAGCAGGAACGACACGATCGGCCCGAGGGAGGCCGCCACGAACGCCCAATGCCAGTCCGCCGCCATTTCGACCTGGCCGGTCATGAAGAAAGAGAGCGACAAACCGATGCCGAAGGTCGAGGTGTAAAACGCGGTGCCGCGGCTTTGCGCCGGACCGCCGAGCCGGTCGCTCAGGATTTTGAGACCCGGCATGTAGGTGCCCGCGAGCCCGACGCCCATCAGGGTGTGAAACGGCAGCGCCGACCAGAACCCGGCCGCGAGGTGGGCGAAGCCGAAACAGGCGAGCGCCCCAATCGCCAAGGAGATGAAATAGATCAGCCGCGGCGCCATCCGGTCCGTCAGCCCCGCCAGCACCGGCACGGCGATCACGTAACCGACGAAATAAATACCGTGAATCCACCCGGCTTCCGTGTTGGTGAGCGACCATTCCTTGATCAACACCGGCGCCAGCGCCGGCACCGCGGCGGCACCGGTCATGCTGAAGATTTCCGCCGAACAGACGATCGCCGTCAGCCGAACGGGGGATGCGGTTTTCGCCATGGATTTCGGCCTATCCGTTGTTTTGCGGAACCGGCGGCGGCACTTCCAGCGCGGCGCGGATGACCGTGTAGCGGGTCAGCGCCCAGGACAGCATCAACAACACGGCGATGCCGCCCGCCACCACCGGCCAGCGCAGGCCGACCAGCTCGGCCGCCGCCCCCATCACCAAGGCACCGAACGCGGGCAGCGCGCGGAACACCATGACGTAGATGCTGATCACGCGCCCGCGCATGTCCGGGCTGATGGTACGGAGAATAAGCGTCTGGGTCGACACGCCGATCATGGTTTCCGAGGCGCCGAACACCGCGACGATCGCGGCGGCGATCCAGATCGAATCGACGGACGCGAAGGAAAGCAGCGTGACCGCCGAGACCGATACCGCGATCAAAATCAGGCGCACCAGGCCGGTGACCTCGGACCGCCCGGCGATGTAGAACCCGCCCAACACGGCGCCGATGCCGACGCTCGACATCAGGATCGCCAGACCCTCGACGCCGGCCTTGAAGATCACGTCGGCGAACGCCGGGAACAGATCGACGAACGGGCGCGCGCCGATGGCCAGCGCGATGATCAGAATGAACAACGGCAAAATGCCGGCATGACCGCGCACATACTTGAAACCGTCGATCAGGTTGCCGAAGAAATTCCGGCTTTTATTCGCATCCATGCCCGAGCTCGTATGGGCGCGGATCATCATCAGGACCGCGAGGAACAACAGGAAACAGCCCGCGTTGATCGCGAAGGCATACGCAATACCGCCCGCCTTGATGATCAGGCCGGCGATCGCGGGCCCGGCGAAGCGGCCGACATGAAAGGCGAGCGCGTTGATCGAGATCGCCGCCGGCATGTACGTTTCGTTCTTCAGAAGATCGGGAATGATGGCGACCCGCACCGGCTGGCCGACGCCGGTGAAGGTGCCGAGCAACAACGCCAGCAAAAACAGCAGCTCGACGGTCAGGTTCCCGGTAATCATCAGCGTGAACAACGCAATCGACTGAAAGCACGACAGCAACTGCACCAGCTTGATGAGCTTGATCTTGTCCAAACGGTCGGCGAGCACCCCGGCGATGGGCGCGAACACGATGGTCGGGAACATGTCGGCGAACGCCATGGCGCCGAGCCAGGCGCTCGATCCCGTCAATTCCCAGGTGTACCAGCCGATAGCGACCCGCTGCACCCAACGCCCGATGAGGGAGGCCTGATTGCCGAGCGCGAACAGCCCGTAGTCCCACTGGGCGAGCGCGCGGTAGATGTTCACGATGCCGGAGAATTCTTTCATGGAACGCGCACTATAGCAGGACCGGACGATAGCGGCCCCGGCCGGAAAACGGGAAGGCGTGAAAACTAGAGGTAAGGCGAAACGGTTCAGATGTGAAGCGGCTTGTCGTAGGCGCCGAGCGCCGCTTCCTTGATCGCCTCGGCCAGGCCCGGGTGGCCGTGACTGGTGCGCGCCAGGTCTTCCGCCGAGCCGCCGAATTCCATCGCGACCACGGCTTCCTGAATGATATCGCCGGCTTCGGGGCCGATGATATGCACGCCGAGGATGCGGTCGGTCGTGGCGTCCGCCAGCACTTTCACGAAGCCGTCGGTGTCGTTGTTGGCCCGCGCCCGGGCATTGGCGGAAAACGGAAACTTGCCGACCTTGTACTCGATGCCCGCTTCCTTCAGCTTTTCTT
>JAVJPD010000688.1:0-1732 GCA_040216475.1 Rhodospirillales bacterium | reverse complement strand
TGATATCAAAGTGCGCCTGGGCCTCTATGACCGCCTACAGAGACGAAATTTTCCGCTAATTTCCGTTGTTCACCCCCATGCCGCCGTCTCTCCGCAAGCTGCGATCGGTCGCGGGACCGTCGTTCTCGCTGGTGCCGTCATCAATCCGGATGCCCGGATTGGGAGTAATGTGATTGTCAACTCAGGCGCTATTGTCGAACACGATTGTCTTATTGAAGACCACGCCCATATCGCCCCCGGCGCCTGTCTTTGCGGCGGTGTACGTGTCGGCGCAGCAAGCCATATCGGGGCGCGCGCCGTCGTTAAAGAGTATCGTATCATCGGCAATAGGGCGATTATCGGCGCGGGCGCTGTCGTGCTGACGGATATTCCACCAAACACCACGGTGGCGGGCGTTCCTGCCAGCCCTCTCGCATCGGCGGTAAAAACTCCTAGCTTATAATACCATAGAGAATATTGATGTGCCCCCGTTTCGTCACCACGCTTGAATACTTCCTCATATCGCCCAGCATGAGCATTCGCGACGCTATTGCCAGCATAGATAAAAACTCCGAGGGAATCGCCTTAGTTACCGACGATGGGAATCGGTTGATCCGCACCGTTACGGACGGGGATATCCGCAGGGCAATGTTGGCCAAACTGGCGCTCGACGATACCATCGGGACGCTCCTCAGATCTCAGATCACACCGGTGGATTCAAAACCTATCACGGCTCCGTTCGATACCTCCGATGCAAGCATTCTTCGTCTGATGAACGAATTAAAAATCCGTCATGTTCCTCTTGTCGATGAGCATAACCGGGTTGTTGATATTGCCTTGCTCCGGCATCTTGTCCGCGATTACGAACCTGGCCTTGAGGCTATAGTCATGGCCGGAGGCTTTGGAACCCGTTTACATCCCCTGACCGAAGAAACACCGAAGCCAATGCTGCCTGTAGGTGGTCGCCCTCTTATGGAATATACGATTAAGCAATTACGCAATGTTGGCATCAAAAAAGTGAATATCGCCACTCATTTTCGACCTGACAAGATCATCGATCATTTTGGCGATGGATCAGACATCGGTGTTGATCTCAATTACGTCAATGAAATGTCCCCCCTCGGCACCGCCGGAGCCTTGGGGCTCGTTGAAGAATGGCGGGGGACTTTATTGATGATTAATGGAGATATCCTCACCAATGTCGACTTCAATGCCATGCATCGGTTCCACCAAGAGCATCAAGCCATACTTACCGTCGCCGTTCGTCAGTATGATCTTCAGATTCCTTACGGAGTAATCGAATCTAATGATTCTTTCGTTGTTGATATTACGGAAAAGCCTGAAGCCAAATTTTTAGTAAATGCAGGAATTTATTTAATTGAACCTTCGGCCCGCACGCACCTGCCAAAAGAAGAAAGGTTTGATATGACTGATCTTATAAAAAAGCTGATTGCCGATGGGCAGCCGGTAGCGTGTTTTCCAATTCGGGAATATTGGCTCGATATAGGGCAGCACGATGATTATATACGAGCCCAAGAAGACGCCAAAAATGGGCGTGTTTAAATTATGAATTGGAGGGGTCAAAAAGTTCTCGTCACCGGAGCTGGCGGCTTTATCGGCAGCCTTCTGGCTGAAGAGCTTGACCGTCAGGGCGCGGATGTGAGAGCCATGGTGCTGTATAATAGTCTCGGTAACCGTGAATGGCTCGATACATCAGACTTAGTTGACGATATGGAAATCTTTCCAGTCGATG
>JAVJPD010000687.1:0-1978 GCA_040216475.1 Rhodospirillales bacterium | reverse complement strand
CGGTCGTCGGCGTGCCGTTGAATCTGGCCTGGATCACGATGCCATGCTAACCAGGGCGCTGGGGGCGGCTTTGGAGACGGCGGCATGAAGGTGATGGTGAATGCGCTTTCGGCGCGCCAGGGCGGGATTGTTACCTATACCCGTAACTTGATGCGGTCTTTTCGGGATCGCGGGGTCACCGCAATCTTTGCCGTGCCGGAACAATTTCCCACTGAGGAGGGCGTAAGGTTGCTGCGGCTGCCGGCGAGTCAATATGGCGCCGCGCGCCGCTTTTTATGGGAACAGACGATATGGCGGGAGATGGTCCGTTCGGAAAATCCAGACGTGTTGTATTCATCGGCCAACTTCGCTTTGTCCCGCTGCCCGGTTCCGCAGGTTCTGCTGATGCGCGAAGGAGGATTGTTCGATCCTTTGTATTTAGCGAATATTACACCCCAGCAAGGCTTGGTCTTGGCAGGCATGCGGACGATACGGCGCTGGGTCATGCGATATTCCATGCGTGTCGCCGATCTGACCCTGACGCCCACGGAGGCGATGCGCGACATGCTGGCCCAATGGGAGCCGCGCGTGGCCTCCGGGTTTCGCGTGAATCACTACGGAACGCTGGCGAATATGTTTGCGCCATCGGACGCGCCGCGCGTCTGGCGCGAGGACGGCACGCTTCGTTTGTTGTATGTCTCGGTCTATTACCCGCATAAATGCGTCGGTCTTGTCGTTGAGGTCGCGAGACGGCTTTGCGAAATGGGCATTAAAACGCACGCGTTATTGACGACGACTCTCGATGAAATACAAACGACGCCCGGCAATGCCTTGGATTACAAGCAGGTCGAGCAGGGGCTGAAAGAGGGGCTCATAACATTGGGGCATTTGGATTATGCCGATCTGCCCGATGTTTACCGCTCGCACGATTTGTTTTTGTTTCCCTCCGTTTCCGAAACGTTCGGCCATCCGATGGCGGAAGCGTTGTCCAGCGGCATTCCGATTGTTGCCGCGGATACCTCCGTCAATCGTGAAATATGCGGCGAAGCGGCTTTGTATCATCATCCCTTCGCCATCGAAGATACGTGCCGGTTGGTAAGGGAGTTGGACCGGGACGCCGCATTGCGGGCACGCATTTCCTCAATCGGTCCGGGCCGGATCAAACGGCTTTTTTCCTGGGGCGATCATGTCGATCGTTTGCTGAAAGCGTTGGAAGAAGCCGCGGCGCTGAAGCGCCAATAGCATGATGGATCGGGGCGCTGGATTGGAGCGGGCGGTGACTGATGGTAGGATCAAGAGAGGGGCGGCGCTTCTTTTAGGCGGCAACATTCTCCAGGCTATTGTCGGGTTCTCGGCTCAAATCGTTTTGTTGCGCCATTTGCTGCCGGAGGATGTGGGCCGGTTCGTTCTGGTGCTGGCGAGCGCGTCGCTCATTCAGAGCCTGATATCCCTCCGTGTAAATGTTTTAGCGATTCGCGCGCGGCAAGAAGATCTCGATAACGGCCTCGAGGAACGCTATCGGTGCTGCATTGCCTGGGAAATGATTTTTTCGACCGGATTAACGATTTTGTGGCTGTGGATTGCCGGACTATTGAATATCTGGGCGGGGGTGTTGTTGTTGGCACTAAGCATAAGCCATTGGGCGGACCACAACCGTTCCTTCTATGAACGGAAGATGCCCTACGGGCAGATCGCCTATATCGAAACGGGATCGCAATTGTTCGGCCACGGTTCCGCCATCGTGTTGATTTTGCTGGGCACCGGAGCGGCGGCTCTTTACCTTCGGGAGTTGTTGACGGTTCTCGTAAGAACGATTGGGTTTAGCATCGTCGGCGCCTTGCCGTTAATCCGGCTTCGCTTTTTGTCGCGGGATGAATGGAAGAGTTTGGTGCGCGAGGCGGCCCCGGTTTGGCTGAACAATCCGACGCCGCGAACACCCAATAAGCCGGAAACGGTCATGATCATCAGCCGGTTGAACATGCCTTCGCCGAATCCATCC
>JAVJPD010000686.1:0-2505 GCA_040216475.1 Rhodospirillales bacterium | reverse complement strand
ATCATGGGTATCAACGGTTGGGAGAATTACGCCCGTCTGACCCGCGGCATGGTGTTGTCCGCCAATACGCACGGGTACGCCGTCGCGGTACGTTCGCTCGGCGCCAAACCGAGCACGGTTTATTTCCGCCACATCCTGCCCAACATCGTCAGCATCCTGATCGTGCAATTCACCTTGAATTTTCCGGGAACCATCCTGCTCGAAACGTCCCTCAGCTTTCTCGGGCTCGGTATTCAACCGCCGCTCACGAGTCTCGGCCAGATGCTGGGCGCGGGCCGTGCGCATTTACTGTTTTCCTGGTGGATCGCGGTGTTGCCGGGAACCATGATTTTCCTGACCACGCTGTCGATCAGCATCATCGGCGATTGGGCGCGCGATAAACTCGATCCGACGTTGCGCAACCGTTAAGCGTTCAGGGCGTCAATTTTTGTTGTCGGCGCGGCCGTAGATGTCCTCGAAACGGACGATGTCGTTCTCGCTGAGATGATCACCGGTTTGAACTTCGATGAAGACCAGCGGCGCATCGGCGGGATTCTCGACCGAATGCTTCATGCCGATCGGGATGAAGGTCGATTCGTTTTCCTTGAGATCGAGCGCTTCCTCGCCCCGGCTGATCCGCGCCGTGCCCGACACGACGATCCAATGCTCCGCGCGGTGATTGTGCATTTGCAGGCTGAGCTTGCCGCCGGGATTGACTTCGATGCGTTTGACCAGGAAACCGTCGGCATCGAGAACCGTCTGATAATGCCCCCACGGGCGGAACACCAGCGGGTGATTGAGGTGTTTAGCATCGCCGGATTTTTCCAGGAGCGCGACCAGGCCGCGGATGTCCTGGGCGCGATCCTTCGGCGCCACCACGACGGCATCGTCGCGTGCGGCGACGATCAGGTTGTCGACGCCCAGCGCGGCGACCAATATCCCGTCGCCGTAGAGGCACGAATTGCGGGTATCGAGCGCGACGGTCTCGCCGTAATGCATGTTGCCGGTGCCGTCCTTGGCCGCCGTTTGCCAGAGGCCGGCCCAGGAGCCGAGATCGCTCCAGGCGATATCCACGGGGACGACGGCGGCATGAGTGGTTTTTTCCATGACCGCGTAATCGATGGAGCGGGATTTGATCGGCGAAAACGTCTCGAGGGGAAGGCGCGTGAACCACAGATCGTTCTGCGCCGTCTCGAGGGCTTTTTCGCATTGCCCGCGCATGCCGGGCTCGAAGGTATCGAGCTCGTCCAGAAACAGGGTGGCAGGGAACAGGAAGATGCCGCTGTTCCAGAAATGCCTGCCGTCGGCAATCAGCCGTTCGGCGGTTTCGAGATCGGGCTTTTCGATGAACCGTTCGACGCCGAAGCAACCGGGGGCGTTCTCGAGCGGTCGGCCCTGCCGGATGTAGCCGTAGCCGGGTTCGGCATAATCGGGCGCGATTCCGAACGCCGTGAGCCTACCGGCCTCGGCGGCCGCGCGTGCCGTCGCGACGGCCTCGCGGAAGGCTTCGGTGTCGCCGATGGCATGATCGGCGGGCAGGATCAGCATCAGCCCGTCGGGATCGTCCTTGACGATCCGAAGCGCCGCTAAGGCCGCCGCCGGCGCGGTGTTGCGGCCCGCCGGCTCGAGCAGGGTTACCGCCGGGGTGGCGCCGATGGCGCGCAGCTGCTCGGAGGCGATGAAACGGTGATCCTCGTGGCAGATCAAAATCGGGGCGGCAAAGCCGCTCGCGCCGACCCGCTCGGCGGTCGCCTGTAAAAGGGTCGGGCCGCCGAGCGGCGCCAGAAACTGCTTCGGCAGATTGGCCCGCGACAGGGGCCACAGCCGGCTGCCCGTGCCGCCGGACAGGATGACCGGGTGGATGGGGGGGGGCGCCATGGATTGCGTCATGGAGCGCTATTCGGCTGTCTGCTTCTTATAGGCATGATGAACGATAAAGTCATGATATATAGACATTTTAGGATATTAAGGCCTTGGAAAGCCAGACCATACATAATAAAGACAGTCCGATGAATAGCACCCTCGACACCGCTCTGCCGCATAAAATCGCCGCCTGGCCCTATGCCGTGCTCGCCGCCGGGGCGATCATCGGCGGTGCACTGGCTTTTTATCTGCAGCCCAACGATTTGTGGCCGGCCCGGCTGTTGCTGCTTGTTCTATGGATCGGCTGCGTTTGGCTGCTCGTGCGTCGCCGGCTGGCCGTTCTTCTGTTGTCGCCGGTCGCGATCTTGGGCGGCCTCAGTATTTTTGCCTATTCCTTCCTGCCGGCGCTGATCCCGATACAATCGAAATACATTTACGCCATGCGGAACTGGATTCATGACTTGCCGCCTTATCTGAACAGCTTGGCGGAGGCCTTGATCGTCGGATTTTCCGCCTTGATGATCCTCACTCTTGTCGGTATGGCAACCTATATCGATAGAACCAAAATAACGATCAATTTCAAGATCGAATTTCATCCCTATGTGCGCTTCGCCCTGTTGATTGGATTGATTTTATCCTTGATGTTGCAAGGAGTTTGGTCCG
>JAVJPD010000685.1:0-1943 GCA_040216475.1 Rhodospirillales bacterium | reverse complement strand
GCCGTTCGAAATCGTCCCGGCTCAAATAGACATGATCCTCGCCGCCGGCATCCGGCGGGCGGGTGATGCAGCGCCGGGCGAACACGATTTTTTCCTCGTCGGCGAAACGTTTCCTGACCTCGTCGATCAGCGTATCCTTGCCGGCGCCGCTCGGCCCGACGACGAGGATCAGGCTGCCGCGCGTTGCGGCCTTCTCCGGTACGGCATTCTTGCGGATTTCCGGTTCGGGGTGCATCGCCGCCTGCCGCCCGATCCTCACATCGCTTTCGCGCGCAGGCGCTGGGTGCCCCACTCCAACACCATGACGGTGGCGAAGATCACCACCAGGATCGTCGCGACGTGATCGTAATCGAACAGATCCCAGCGGCCCTTGAGCTCGGTGCCGATACCGCCCGCGCCGACGATCCCGAGGATGGTCGCGGTGCGGATGTTGCGCTCCAGAATGTACTGAACGTAAGCGTAGTATTGCGGCAGCACCTCCGGCAGCACCGCATAGCGCAAAACCTTGATGCGATTGGCGCCGGTGCCCTGCAACGCCCGTTGCGGGCCCGGATCGGCGTTCTCGATCTCGTCGGCGAAGAACTTGCCGAGAAACCCGCTGGTATGGAGCGCGAGCGCGAAAATGCCGGCGATGGGACCGAAGCCGTACATGAGAACGAAGAACAACGCCAGGATCAACTCGGGCATGGCCCGGTTGAAACTGCACACCGCGCGTGCCATCGAATAAACCGCACGGTTCGGCGTGAAGTTCTTGGCGCCGAGGATGCTGAGCGGAATCGCGAGCATGATCGAGAACACGGTTCCCCACAGCGCCATCTCGATGGTTTCCCACATCTTGACCAGCGCCTTGACGAGATAGCCGATCGGCTGAACCAGATACTCGCCGGTCACCTCGGTAAATCGGCTTTCCATCACGCTGTATTCGCGCTCGGTTCGGGTTTCGATGTGGCTGAACAGCGGCAAGTCGTTGGGATCGAAGTTTTGAATCCGGTTGGTTTCGGTGATGGTCGACATCTGAAGCGGAAAAGATTTTTTGAGGAAATTCGCAGCGCCGTTGACGACCTTCGAATCGCCGTGGCCCGCCAGGGCCAGAACCGCTGCCCAGGTTTCCTTGGCCGCCTTGTCCAGCTCCACGTTCTTGGCCGAAAAGGCCGCTAAAATCGCCACGATCAGAAGAATGCCGATCGTGCGCGGATTGATCGCCCGGTGCAGTTCCCATGCTTCCGACGGCCGACGGCCGGACGGTCTTGCTTCGCTCAACACGGACATGTCCTATCCTTTCGTATCTTTTTAGTTCGCGAGTTGAGCCACGGCTTCGGCCGGCCCACCCAGAGGCCGCGCGTTGGCGGCGGGCGCGGGCGCGCGGTGATCGTAAATATCGCCCCGGTCCTTCGCGTATACCTCTTCAAGCACATCCGGCGTCAGATGTTCCGGCACGCCGTCGTAAACCACGACGCCGTTCCGCAAGGCCACCAAACGGTCGGCAAACTCGACGGCGAACTCGACCTGATGCAGGCTGCAGAGCACCGTCGTGTTGCGCTGGCGCGAGGCGCGGCGCAGCAACTCCAGAACCTGACGGCTGACCGCGGGATCGAGGCTGGCGACCGGCTCGTCGGCGAGCACCACGTTCGGCTCGTTGATGAAGGCGCGGGCGATGGCGACGCGTTGCTGCTGGCCTCCCGACAATTCCGAGGCCCGGCGGTATAGATGTTTTTCCTCCAACTCGACCTCTTCGAGCAGGCGGCAGGCCTTGCGTTGATCCTCGGCGGAAAAGGCTTTCGTCAAGGCGCGCCAACTCGGCGTGACGGGCAGAAGCCCCGCCAGCACGTTATGAACGACGCTCAGGCGCGGCACGAGATGAAGCTGCTGATGAATCATACCGACGCGATTTCTGACGGACCTCAGGTTTTTCCGCGTCACCGGCAGGCCGTCGAGCACGACCC
>JAVJPD010000684.1:0-1618 GCA_040216475.1 Rhodospirillales bacterium | reverse complement strand
CGCCTCGACGCCGTAGGTGCCCGCACCCAGATAAACCCGGTTGAGGTAAACCGTGAAAATCTGTTCCTTGGTGAAACGGTATTCGAGCCAGAGCGCCAGCAGCAGTTCCTGAATCTTGCGCTTGATCGTGCGCTCGGGATTAAGAAACAGGTTCTTCGCGACCTGCTGGGTGATCGTGCTGCCGCCCTGCACGATGCGGCCCGCCTGCACGTTCGCCGCCATGGCCCGCGCCAGGCCGATCAGATCGATTCCGAAGTGCCGGTAGAAACGCCGGTCCTCGGTCGCGATCACCGCCAACGGAAGCGCCGGCGGCAGATCGCGCAGGTGGACCGGCACCGCATAGATGTCGCCGAGCGTCGCCAGATCGGAGCCGTCGGCGGCCTTGACCGTGATCGCGGCCCGGCGGGCCTCGCCGAGCGCCGTGTCGATATCGGGCAGGTCGTAAGCGTAATAGGCGAGCACGCCGCCCAACAGAATCAGGCCCCAAACGCACGCCGTTAACGTCCACTTGAAAAAAGGCCACAGAACGCCCTGGCGCACCTTGCTTTTGCGCACGGGTTTTCGGGGGCTCGCGCCCGTTCGCTTGCGGCTTCGCTTCGCCATAGCGCCTAATATCAATACCTTGGCGTTAGAATTGGGTTAACGGCATTAAGAGCCGCCGCCAAACCCTGCCGTTCAAATGGGACCCGGGGCTAAATATCCAGGTTCGCCACCTTGAGCGCGTTCTCCTGGATGAAATCGCGCCGCGATTCGACGACGTCGCCCATCAATGTGGAGAACACCACGCCGGACTGCTCGGCGTCCTTGACCCGCACCTGCAGGAGCGTGCGCGCGTTCGGGTCCAGCGTGGTCTCCCAAAGCTGGCCCGGGTTCATCTCGCCCAAGCCCTTGTAGCGCTGAATGCCGGTGCCGCGCCGGCCCAACTGCAGGACCGCGTCGACCAGGGCGACGGGGCCCGATATCGCGAACTCGCGGTCTTTCGCCGTGAGTTTGCCGGGCTTGGCGTAGACCTGCTGCAGGCGCGCCGCGCGCTCGTCCAATTTACGCGCCTCCGCGCTTCTGATCAGCGCGCCGTCGATCACGTGGGTTTCGGCGACGCCGCGCAAGACGCGGGTGAACTCAAGCCCGCCGTCCTCGCGGACGTTGCCTTGCCAGCCGCGCTCATTGGTGCTTTCCAAGCCGTCGAGGCGCTTCGCCATCGCTTGCGCCACCTGGCCCGCGAGCTTGGAATCCGACAGAATGTCCGGGTTGAGCACGCCGAGAATCGCGCACTGCTCGACGATCTTCATCGGCACGTGCGGCACCAAGCCTTCGAGCAGGCTCTTGACGACGCGCGCCTCGTCGACCAGGCGGCGCAAATCCTCGCCGGCGATCTGGGCCTTGTTGCAATCGATGAAAACGACGCCTTCATCGGTCGCCGCCGAGAACAGGTAATGCTCGAGCGCCGGGTGATCCTTCAAATACACCTCCGAGCTGCCGCGTTTGGCGCGATAGAGCGGCGGCTGGGCGATATAGAGATAGCCGCGCTCGATCAGTTCGGGCATCTGACGATAAAAGAACGTGAGCAGCAGCGTTCGGATGTGCGCGCCGTCGACGTCGGCGTCGGTCATGATGATGA
>JAVJPD010000683.1:0-4353 GCA_040216475.1 Rhodospirillales bacterium | reverse complement strand
GTCGCCTGGGCGGCGGATACCGGGGCTTATCTGTTCGGCCGGCTGATCGGCGGCCCCAAGATGGCGCCGGTCCTCAGCCCGAACAAAACATGGGCCGGGCTGATCGGCGGCGTTTTCTGCGGCGCCTGTATCGGTGTGGCCTTCTCTTTGGCGCTGTCGAAGCCGTCGGTTCTGCCCTTGACGGCGGCCGGTGCCGTTCTAGGAATTGTTTCTCAGGGCGGGGACCTGCTCGAATCGTATATGAAACGCCGTTTCCGGGTGAAGGATGCCGGGTCCATCATTCCCGGCCATGGCGGCCTGTTGGACAGGGTCGACAGTCTTTTGGCAATGTCCTGGGTCACCGGATTGGCCTCATGGGCGGCACACGATAAGGTAGCGGCATGGATGTAACGCCGGCTAAAATTCGGCCGCACGAAGAAACCCCGGCCTCGCCCGCAACCGCTGCGCGACGATCCGGTGCCGGGCACCGCTCCGTGACGATTTTAGGCTCGACCGGTTCGGTCGGCTGTAACACCGTCGATCTGATCGAGCGCGACCGCGACCGTTTCACGGTTCAGGCCTTGACGGCCAACGGCAACGTCGAGCGCCTCGCCAAACAGGCGAAGGGTTTGAATGCCAAATTGGCGGTCGTCGCCGATCCGGCGAAATACGGCGATTTGAAGTCGGCGTTGTCGGGCAGCGGCATCGAAGCGGCGGCGGGAGCGGATGCATTGTGCGCCGCCGCCGATCTTCCGTCCGATTTTGTGATGGCCGGGATCGTCGGATTGGCCGGCCTGAAACCGACGCTTTCGGCCATTAAGCGCGGCGCGACGGTTGGGTTCGCGAACAAGGAATGCTTGGTGTCGGCGGGCGAGGTAATGCTCGCCGAGATCGAGAAAAGCGGCGCGGTGTTCCTGCCGGTGGATTCCGAACACAATGCGATCTTTCAGGTTTTCGATTTCGACCGGATCGATCAGATCGAACGGATCATCCTGACCGCGTCGGGGGGGCCGTTCCGGGAACTGAAAATCGAGGAGATGTCCCAGGTCACGCCGGCCCAGGCGGTCGCCCATCCGAACTGGGACATGGGCGCCAAGATCTCGGTCGACTCGGCGACCATGATGAACAAGGGCCTGGAACTGATCGAGGCTTATTACTTGTTCGGCCTGCCCGAAGACAGGATCGACATCCTGGTGCATCCGCAATCGGTCATTCACAGCATGGTGGCCTATGTGGACGGTTCCGTGCTGGCGCAACTGGGGACCCCGGACATGCGCACGCCGATCGCCTATACCCTGGCCTGGCCCGAGCGCATGGCGGCGCCGTCGCCGCGCCTGGCCTTGGAGGAAATCGGCAAGCTGACGTTCGAAAAACCCGATTCCGAGCGTTTTCCGGCCCTGCGGCTGGCCCGTGAGGCATTGAAAATCGGCGGCGCCGCACCAGCTATTCTCAATGCGGCGAATGAAGTGGCCGTGCAGCACTTCTTAAGCGAAAATATAGGGTTTCTGGATATCGTACGCGTCGTGGAAGAGACCTTGGCCAAGGGGCCGACGGGGCATCTCGGGACGCTGGACGAAGTCTGCGAAGTCGACACGGCGGCACGTTCGATTGCCGAGGGCATCATAAAAAACGGTATGATCCGCCATTAGAGACTTCGATTTATCGCAACCAAAGACAACCGACGGGAATGTAATCGCTCATGACGATTACAGATGAACAATGGAATTTTTGAACGTTATCTGGGACTACGTGATCCCGTTTTTATTCGTGCTGACGGTCCTCGTGTTCTTTCACGAACTCGGCCACTATTGGATTGCCAAGCGCAACGGCGTGCGCATCGAGGTCTTCTCGATCGGGTTCGGGGCCGAAATCTACGGTTTCAACGATAAATCCGGCACGCGCTGGCGATTCAGCGCCATCCCGCTCGGCGGTTACGTCAAGATGTTCGGCGAAACGATGACGGCCGACGGCGAAGAGAAGGAACTAACGGAAGAGGAAAAAAAGGTCTCTTTCCATCATAAGCGCCTGGGCCAGCGCGCGGCCATCGTCGCCGCCGGGCCGCTCGCCAATTTTGCCCTGACCATCGTCTTGTGGGCGGGCTTGTTCGCGATTGCCGGCAGCCCGATCCTGTTGGCGAGCATCGGCACCGTCCAG
The DNA here is from genome assembly GCA_040216475.1 of Rhodospirillales bacterium. Taxonomy (GTDB): domain Bacteria; phylum Pseudomonadota; class Alphaproteobacteria; order Rhodospirillales; family CALINB01; genus CALINB01. Next base: position 2,220 of record JAVJPD010000683.1, on the reverse strand, counting down.
CCCGAGAGCGCCGCGGCGGCCGCGCAGATGAAGCCGGGCGACCGGATCGTCGCCATCAACGGCAAGAAGGTGGTTTCTTTCGACGATTTACGCGAGGTCGTCAGCATCAATCCCGGCGTCCCACTGAATTTCTCCATCGTTCGCGACGGCAGGACGGTGCAGCTCGCGGCGACCCCGAAACGGCATCGGGTTTCGGAAAAAGACGGCGCGGCCAAGGAAATCGGCCTGCTCGGGGTCATGCCGGACCCGAAACAGCATATCTTCGAACGCCAGAACCCGGTTACGGCGACCTGGATGGCGGTCGAGCGCACGGCGGTCATGACCTGGCAGATTTTGAGCTATCTCGGCGATATGATTGCCGGTAACCGCACGGCGAAGGAACTCGGCGGGCCGCTCCGAATCGCCCAGCTTTCCGGGGAAGTGGCCCAGGGCGGGCTGATCAACCTGATCAATTTCATGGCCGTGCTGTCCCTGAATCTGGGGCTGATCAACCTTTTTCCCATTCCGGTCCTCGACGGCGGGCATTTGGCGATGTACGGCGCCGAGGCCGTGCGGGGACGGCCGTTGGGGCCGAAAGTGCAGGATTACAGCTTTCGGTTCGGGTTCGTCCTGGTCCTGGCCCTGGTCGTCTTTGCGACTTGGAACGATCTTGTGAATCATTTAAAAGTAATACAATTTTAAAGGTTTATCGGCCCATATAACCAAAACCCAAGGGGGATAATTTGGGGCGCATGATACGTATCATCGCGATCTGCCTCGCGCTGATGATTCCGGGGGGGCCACTCGCCATGGCTCAAACCCCGAGTGCGCCCTCGTTTCCCAGCCTCGGCGCGGACGTGATTCAGGATATCGCCGTCGAGGGGGCCCAACGGGTCGAGCCCGGTACCGTCATTTCCTACATGGTGATCAAGCAGGGCGATCCGTACGATGCCGAGCGCATCGACCGTTCGCTGAAAAGCCTGTTTGCGACCGGCCTGTTCGCGGACGTCTCGATCCAGCGCCAGGGCAAGACCCTGGTCGTGAACGTGGTCGAGAACCCGGTCATCAACCGTGTCGCTTTCGAGGGTAACCGCAAGGTCGAGTCCGACGTGCTCGAGGCGGAAGTGACCCTGCGCCCGCGCGTGATTTTTACCCGTACGAAGGTTCAGAACGACGTAAAGCGTTTATTGGCGATCTATCGGGTCAACGGCCGGTTCGCGGCCTCGATCGAGCCGAAGGTTATTCAACTGCCGCAAAACCGGGTCGATCTCGTTTTCGAAATCAACGAAGGCAAGCCGACGGATGTCCGTAAAATCCGTTTCGTCGGCAATCGGGAATTCAGCGACTCGCGGCTGCGCGAGATTATTCAAACCAGGGAAACCCGTTGGTGGCGCTTTTTTTCATCGAGTGACCGATACGACCCCGACCGGCTGACGTTCGATCGGGAGTTATTGCGGCGGTTTTATCTGAAAAAAGGTTTTGCCGATTTCCGGGTAGCCTCGGCCGTCGCCGAATTGAGCCCGAACCGCGAGAACTTCTTCATCACGTTCACGATCGCCGAGGGCGCGCGCTATAAATTCGGCAATATCGACTTGGCTGTGCGCCTCAAGGACGTCGATGAGAAAAAGCTCGAGAAAAAGCTCGAGATCAAGAAGGGCGATTGGTACGATGCGAGCGAGATCGAAAACGTCATCACCCGCGTAACGACCGAAGTCAACGACAGCGGCAAGCCCTTCGTCGACGTGCGCCCGCGCGTCAACAGAAACCGGGATAAACGTGAAATCAACATTACCTTCGAGGTTAACGAAGGCGCTCACGTTTTCGTCGAGCGGATCGATATCTCGGGGAACGTTCGAACGCTCGACCAGGTCATCCGCCGCGAATTCCGTTTCGTCGAGGGCGACGCCTTCAACGTTTCGAAGCTTCGCCGTTCCCGTAAGCGTGTTCAGGACCTGGATTTCTTCCAAAAGGTCAAGATCGATCAAGTGCCCGGCAGCGCACCGGATAAGACGGTCATCAAAACGACGGTCGAGGAAAAAGCGACGGGCTCTGTTCTGATCGGCGCCGGCTTTTCGACGACGAGCGGTGCCTTGGTCGACCTCGGTTTGCAGGAACGGAATTTTCTCGGCCGCGGCCAGGACATCAAATTCAACATCACCAGTGCCGAAAAGCGCAATGACGTCGATTTGAGTTTCACTGAGCCGTATTTCCTGGGGCGGCAAATCGTCGCCGGTGTCGATG
>JAVJPD010000682.1:0-6843 GCA_040216475.1 Rhodospirillales bacterium | reverse complement strand
TCTCCCGCACGATCATCTGGTGATGCAGGCGGCGGTGCAGAAATACATCGACAGCTCGATCTCCAAGACCATCAATTGCCCGGAAGGGATTCCCTTCGAGGACTTCAAGGACGTTTATTCGCAGGCCTACGAGTTGGGCTGCAAGGGCTGCACCACCTATCGGCCGAACGACGTCACCGGCGCGGTGCTCGAGGTGAAGGGCAGGAAACAGGACAGCGGCGAGCAGCCCGAACTGCCGTTCGAAAAGGCCGCGCGGGTATCGAGCCGCCCGGTCGATCAGGGCGACTCGGGCGCCATCGTCTATATGACCCAGCCGCTGGACCGTCCGGAAGTGTTGCCCGGCGCGACCTACAAGGTTCGCTGGCCGGAATCCGATCACGCGCTCTACGTGACCCTCAACGACATCATTCAGGACGGCCGCCGCCGCCCGTTCGAAGTGTTCATCAATTCGAAGAACATGGACAACTACGCCTGGACGGTCGCGCTGACGCGCATGATCTCGGCGGTGTTCCGGCGCGGCGGCGACGTTTCCTTCGTGGTCGAGGAACTGAAGGCGGTGTTCGATCCGCGCGGCGGCTATTGGCTCGGCGGGCGCTACGTGCCCTCGCTCCTGGCGGCGCTCGGCGACGTGATCGAGCAGCACATGATCGCCATCGGCTTTATGCCGTCGCCCGATAAGTTCACGGATCATGACGCCGAAGAAAAACGCGAGATCGTCAATCTCAAGGGGCCGCAGGGGCTTGATGCGCCGAACCGTTCCGGCGGCGCGGCGTTCCGCCAATGCCCGAAATGCGGCCAGGCGGGTTTGATCCGTCAGGAAAATTGCGATCTCTGCACCGACTGCGGCTATTCCAAGTGCGGCTGACGCCTTAACGGCCGTTCGTCTCCCGACGCTTCCCGACCCCGGAAAACGTGTTGCGCCTGCTCCAGCACCGCGCGCAGGGTCTCGCAGGGAATCTCCATCTCCTCCAGATGCGCGACCGTGTTTTCCAGATATTCCAGGCTCGAGCCGAAGTCGCCGTGCCCTTGCAGGATCAGCTCGATCTGGCGTTCGAGCGGAATCTTGCCGGTGTAAAGCGGGCTTTCGCGCTGGATGACGAAGGTATAGGCCCGGCCCCGGGAGCCGTCGCGTAAGGTGAAATCGACGTGTTTGGGGCGGTACAGCCCGCTTTTCAATTCGCGCCGGTGCAAGTACGCCGTTACCTCTTCGACGCGGTGCGGGGCGACGCGGAAGGCCCGGCCCAAGCAGGCGCCGCCCCGGTCCAAGCCGACCACGAGCCCGGGTTTTTCCCGCGTGCCGCGCGCCCGCGGCGATAAGGCGCACAACGCGCGGTGATAGCCGCGCACCAACGCGCAGCCGGCGTGCTCGAAGGGAAAATCCGGGCGCCACATCAGCGAGCCGTAGCCGAATACCCAGAAGTCTTCCGCGTTTCGGGTCATGATTCGTAAAGCTAGTCCCTCGATCCGGGCTTCGCAACGGGCTATAAACGAGTCCGATGATCGATGTTTCCGAACAATCTCCCGTGCACCCGGGCGGCGGCAAATCGCCGCGCCGCATGGCGTGGTGGATACTCGGCGGCTGCGGCGTTCTGGTCGCGGCCTACACGGGCTATTGGTTTTTTCTCGCCCAGCAATTGCGCGCCGGCGCGGCGCAGTGGATCAAGGTTCACGCACAGGAAGGGATCGATATCCGCCATGAGGGCGACGCCTTGAGCGGGTTTCCCTTGGCGGTGCGCTTGACCTTGAGGCAGCCGGTGGCCGCTTCCGACGACAAGCGCCGGCCGTTCGTGTGGCGCGGACAGCGCGCGGCGGTGTCGATCGCGCCGTGGCGGCCGGCTACGATCAAGATCGCCGTGGGCGGCGCGCAGGAGCTCGGCGTCGTCTCGCAGGGCAAAACCACGACCTGGCGGGGACAGGCGCGCCGTGCCGATCTGAGCATCAGCGGCGCTCTCGGCGGGTCCACGATGCTCAAGATGCGCCTCGAGGCTCTCGATATGGCGGAGTCCGCGCACAACCGACGCTTTCGGATCGAGCACGGCCGGCTCGATTTCACGCGTAAAGCCGCCGCGAAGCCCGACGAGAAAACCCCGAGCCGGACCTGGTCGCTGTCGGCATCCGGCGTGCAATTGCCGGAAACGCTTTCCTTGCCGCTCGGCCATGTGTTTTCGCGGATCGTGTTCGACGGCAGTCTGCTCGGCGAGCCGCCGCGCACGCTCGATCCACGCCAATTGCTCGCCTGGCGGGATGCGGGCGGCACGCTCGACGTGAAGGCGCTCGAGGTCGTTTACGGCCCGCTCGATCTCAAGACCGACGGCACCGTGGCGTTGGACGAGCAGCTTCAGCCGGTCGGTGCTTTTACGGCGAAGGTTCAGGGCTTTATCGAGGTGATCGGCGCCTTGCGCGCGCGCAACCTGATCAAGCCCAACGCGGCGCTGACGGCGTCGCTGGTTCTCGGCGCATTGGCGAAAAGCCCGGCGCCCGGCGAGCGGCCGCGCCTCGACATCGCGCTGTCCGTGCAGAATAGCAAGTTCTACGTGGGCCCCGTGCCTTTGGCGAAAGTGCCTTTTATCCGCTGGGAGGCGATGGCGCCCTGAGCCGGCGCCGTTTTTTTGCTATGCTTGCCTTATGAGAACGGTCCGCTTCCTCTGTGTTTTCGTTGCCTGCCTCGCGATGGCGGTGCCGGTGACATCCGCTCACGGCGCCGAGCCGGAGAGCCATTCGCGTTTCCTGACGGGTCAGTTTCTGGTCGCGGCGCGCAAGATGCCCGATCCGCGTTTCGGCAAAACCGTGGTGCTGATCACGGAGCACGACACCACCGGCGCGATGGGGTTCGTCATCAACAAAATTTTCGGCGAGGGACCGCTGTCGACGTTTCTGAACGGCTTCGGCATCAAGGGAGGCTCGTCGGAGGAGACCATCGGGTTGCATTACGGCGGTCCCGTCGAGATCGGTTTGGCCGCCGTACTGCACGGCACCGATTACAGCGATTCGAGCACCAAGCGGATATCGAAGAACTTGGCGTGGTCGAGCCACCGCGACGTGTTCGAGGCCATCGCCGCCGGCAAGGGCCCGAAAAAAAGGGTTTTCATTCTCGGCTATTCCGGCTGGGCGGCGGGGCAGCTCGAAAGCGAACTGGCGCGCGAAGACTGGCTGACGGCGCCGGCCGATGCTGAGCTTATATTCGACAAAGATTTCGATACCCTGTGGGGCCGTATCCTGGCCAAGGCGGGGATCAAACTGTAGGCGGGAACGTCACGCCTGTTTGGCGTCGATGATCTTGCGGCGGATGTCGCGGGTGCGGGTGAAGGTTTCGAACAATTTATCGCCTTCGCCGTGGCGGATGGCGCGGCGCAGGGCCGTCAGGTCCTCGCTGAAGCGCCCCAGGATATCCAGCACCGCCTCGCGGTTGTTGAGAAAAATATCCCGCCACATGGTGGGGTCCGACGCGGCGATGCGGGTAAAGTCGCGAAAGCCGCTGGCGGAGTATTGAATCACTTCCTGCTTGAGATCGTCGGCGAGATCGGTCGCGGTGCCGACGATGGTAAACGCGATCAAGTGCGGCAGATGCGATGTGATGGCCAAGACCTGATCATGATGCACCGCATCCATGATCTCGACCTTCATCTTCGCCTGCCTCCACAGCGCGGAAATTTTCTCGACGGCTTGCGGGTCCGTATCGGGGGCGGGCGTCAGGATGCACCAGCGGTCCTCGAACAACTCGGCGAAACCGGCCTCGGGCCCGGAATGCTCGGTGCCCGCGATGGGGTGCCCCGGCACCAGGTGAACGTGCCCGGGAAGCAGCGGCGTCAACGCGTCGAGCACGGTCTTCTTGACCGAGCCGACGTCGCTGACGATGGCGCCCGGCGCCAGATGCGGTGCGATGGCTTTGGCAACGGAGTCATAGGCCCCCAAAGGCGTGCAGATCATCACCAAGTCCGCGCCTGCGACCGCCTCGCCCGGATCGAGGGTCGTCGAATCGGCGAGGCCGAGCTCGGCGGCCTTGTCCAGCGTCGCCCGGGAGCGCGCGTTCACCGCGATATGATCGGCGAGCTTGTCGCGGCGCATGACCCGCGCCAGCGACGAGCCGATCAGCCCGATGCCGATGAAGGCGACGCGTTTGAAGTGAACCGTTCCGCTCATGCGCTTTCCAAGAACCTGTCCAGGATGTCCATCAGCATTTGCATCTCGTCTTCGAGGCCGACGGTGATGCGAAGCGAGTCCGGCAGACCATACGCCGCCATGCGGCGCACGATCAAACCATGTTTGCGCAGGAACGCGTCGGCGGCCTCGGCGTCCTTACCGGGCTCCGTCGGGAAACGGACCAGCACGAAATTGCCCATGCTGTCGGGGACCGTCAGGCCCATGCCGCGCAGGCGTTGGGTCAGGCGATCGCGCCATTGGGTGTTGTGCTCACGCGCCCGCGCGACGAATCCGGTATCCTCGAGCGCGGCCAGGCCGGCGGCCTGGGTCGGCGCGCTCACGTTGAACGGCATGCGGATGCGGTTCAGCACGTCGGCGATGGGGCGCGGGCAATAGGCCCAGCCGAGCCGGGCGCCGCCGAGGCCGAAAATCTTCGAGAAGCTTCGGGTGACGACGACGTTGGCGGTGTCGTTCACCATATCGAAACCGACGCCGTAATCGCTTGCCGTCACGTATTCGGCGTAGGCGCCGTCGATGACGAACAGCACGTCCTCGCGCAATTCGGCGCGGAAGCGTTTCAGTTCCTCGATGCTCACGTACGAACCCGTCGGGTTGTTCGGATTCGCCAGGAACACGATCCTGGTGTGTTCTGTCACGGCAGCCAGCAGGGCGTCGACGTCGGCCTTGAGGTTCGTTTCCGGCGCCGTGACGGGCGTCGCGCCGCAGGCGCGCGCGGCGATCGGAAAGATCAAAAAGCCGTGCTCGTTGTAGACGATTTCGTCGCCCGGTCCCGTGTAGGCCCGGCACAGGAGGCCAAAGATTTCATCCGAGCCGGCGCCGCAGACGATGGCGGCGGGATCGAGGTTATGCTTTTTCCCAAGCACCTCGCGCAGCTTGGTGCAGCCGCCGTCGGGATAGCGGTGCACGGTGGCGGACGCGTCCGCGAGCGCCTTCGCCGCCATCGGGCTCGGGCCGAACGGGCTTTCGTTGGAGGCGAGCTTGATCACGCGGGCCTGGCCCGGCAGGGCGGAATCGCCGCCCTTGTAGGGGCTGATGTCGAGAATGCCGGGACGCGGCGTCGGGGCGGTCATTTCGCGTGCCCCTTCGCCTCGGTCATCAAGCCGGCCATCGGCAGGGGCAGGCCGTAGCCGCCGAGCGGCACGACCCGGCGCACGCTGTCGCCGAGCGCCTCGCCGAGCCGGTTCAGGCGGCGGTCGTCCTCGGCGAAGAATCCCGTGAGCTCGATCATGGTCAGCCAGGTTTCCGGGCGTTGTTCGTCGCGCCAGGCATGATGATCGGTCGTTTCGAGCCCCAGCGTTTTGAGGGCGGCATTGAGGGTGCGGGTGCTGACCGAGTTGCTCGCCTCGATCGCGATCAGGGTCCGGTCGTGCTCGGTCGGCTCTTGCGCAACCGGGCAGATGGCCAACGCCTCCAAGCCGGGCTCGCGGGTGTTGCCGGAGCCGGCGAAGGGCAGGCGGGCGATCACGCGGGGCCGGTCCGAATTGGTGTTGGCGAGATGCGGCCACCATGGGTCGGCCTCGCCGCGCGAGGGCAGCGGCAGGATGCCGACGGTCGCCTTTTGAGTTTGCACCGCGTCGATCACGCGCCGGACCGAGCCGAAGCCGGTCATATCGGTGAAGATGCCGTATTGATCGCGCGCCAGATCCCACAGGCCGCTGCCGTTTTTGGGCATGTGGACCGCGATCGAGAACGGGCCCTCGATGGAGAGCGTCGCCATGATGATGACCCGCCAGATGTGGCTGAGATCGCGCAACGGGAAGACGCCCTCGTGACGGGCCGCCAGCCGGTAGAGGATTTCGGCCTCGCGGGCCGGGCGAATCTTGATTTTCTGGCCGCGCTTGAGGTCGCGCACCTGCTCGACAACACGGGTGCGCGCCATCAGGAGATCGTGGATCTGGGTGTCGATCGCGTCGATTTCCCGGCGTAGTTGATTCAGGGACTTTTGTCCGTTCATGCCTCGATCCGGCCTTTTCCGTCGTGCTTAAGGGTGATCAGCGCCGCAGTGATAAAGCCATGTCCTTGCAAAATCAAAGAAAACGTTGACACTGCCTGCGGAGATTCCTAGCAATGATGCCCTTATTCAGCCTCGGAAACCAAAGGATAGCATAGGGATGAGCGCTCACCCGGGCACCGAAACGCCGTCGGTTGTCCCCTCGCCGTTGCCGGGCCATCAGGTCCGCCTCGGCGTGGATGAGCCCTTGCGCCTCGATTGCGGGGCCGAACTGGGGAATTTCACCGTCGCCTATCAGACCTACGGCCGCCTGAACCCGGCTAAATCGAACGCCATCCTGGTATGCCATGCCTTGACCGGGGATCAGTACATCGCCGAGCCCCACCCGATCACCGGCAAGCCGGGTTGGTGGAAACGGATGGTCGGGCCCGGCAAGCCCCTCGATACCGACCGGTTTTATATCATTTGCGCCAATATCCTCGGCGGCTGCATGGGCACGATCGGCCCGAAGGAGATCAATCCCGCAACCGGCAAGCCGTGGGCGCTCGACTTTCCGGTGATCACCATTGGCGACATGGTGCGCGCCCAGGCGATGCTCTTGGATTATCTCGGGATCGAGCAGCTATTCTGCGCGATCGGCGGGTCCATGGGCGGCATGCAGGTGCTGGAATGGACGGCGAAATACCCGGATCGGCCATGATCGCCTGGCGGCCGACCTCGTGGAAGGCGAT
>JAVJPD010000681.1:0-1638 GCA_040216475.1 Rhodospirillales bacterium | reverse complement strand
GATCTTGCGTCCTGGGCGGGTCGTCCTGCAGCCCGGCGGCGGATTGAACGGACGGCGGGCCTTGCCGTATGAGCCGAATACTGGCAGTATGGCGGGCAATAGGGACCTAGAGACATCGGGGAAACATCTAGGGGGACAAGGGGTTGCCGACAGGAAAACGGAAAGTTTCACGCAAAATTCCCGGAACCGGCATCGCCGTGCTGACCGCAGCGGCGATCTTCGCGCAAGTCACCCCGGCGTATGCGATGATGTGCCCCTCGCCGGCGGAACAGCGGGCGCTCGATGTCAGGGTTCTGCAAACCCATCTGATGGTCGCCGCCCTCTCCTGCGACGCCAAATCCAGCTATAATTCCTTCGTCAATAAATTCCACGCCGAACTGGTCCCGCACGGTTATGCCCTGCGCCGCCTGTTCAAGCGGACCTACGGCAAAAGCGCCCGCCACCAGCTTAACCGTTTCATCACCCGCCTCGCGAACGATGAATCCGCCTCGCGGATCACGGCCGGCGAGCGGTACTGCCCCAATGCTCAGATGCTGTTCACCCGGGTTCTCGGCGCCCATAACGGTTACGTCGGAACGCTGGCGAGCAACCTGCCCATCGCAGGTTCGCACGGCATCACCGCCTGTCAGCCGAAGCAGGACGATTTCAAGGCGGCGCAGCGCAGCCAGTAACGTCTTCATTTCTAGAGAAAACGATTAAGCCCCGGACAGCGGCTCGCCGTCCGGGGCTTTGGTTTATGTGAAACCGTGTAACCGGCGTCTATTTGAGAACGATCTCGACCCGGCGGTTTTGCGGCTCGCGCACGCCGTCCTTGGTGGCCACCAGGGGCTCACGTTCGCCTTTCCAAAGAATGGAAACGCTGTTCGCCGGAATCCCGAGCCGGACCAGTTCGGCTTTCACCGCTTCGGCGCGGCGCTTGGAGAGGCCCATGTTGTAGCGATCCGTGCCGGAACGGTCGGCGTGGCCGGTCGCGACGATCCGCGCGATATTGCCTTTTTTGGCGAAATCCGCCGCCGAATTCACGATTCCTTGCGCTTCATTGGTCAGATTGGATTTGTCCCAATCGAAGAAGACCAGGAAGGTCCGCGGGATCGAAACTTTCGGTTTCGGCGCGGGCGCGGGCGCGGGTTCCGCTTTCGGCGCCGGTTTCGGCGCGGGCGCCGGCTCGCTGACAGGCATCGGCTTCGCCATCGGCTTCTTGGGCGCGTTGAAGAACCAACGCAGGCCGACCATGATCCGGTGATCGGCATATTCCGATTCGACGGCCGTGCTGTTCTGCAGCGTGAAGTCCGGGTCCGCCGTGCGGAAATACCGGTAATCGGCGAACAGGTTAAGTCGCTCGTTCACTTCGTAGGTCAGGCCCGCCATGCCTTGATAGGCGAAGACCAAATCCGAATCGTCCAACGCCGATCCCGAAATCGGCGAAACCGCATCGGCGCTGATGTTGGCGCCGCCGATACCGATACCGAGATACGGCGTCCACTTGGTCTTGTTTTTGAAATCGTAATAACCGTTGACCATGAAGCTGAAGATGTCGACGTCGCCCGAACCGGTGGTGACGCCGGAAACCGCTCCGACATCGATGCCCCGGTGGCCGAGCTCGAATTCGGTCCGAAAACCGCTCGGATACGCATAACC
>JAVJPD010000680.1:0-1537 GCA_040216475.1 Rhodospirillales bacterium | reverse complement strand
AAGTCCTGTATGTCTACCAATTCCATCACGCCCGCATCGGCGGCTTTATCGGAATCGCGCCTCGAAAAGCGGCCCTGAACCTATCCCGGCCCCCGCGCGTTCGCAAGTGGCCGGGCAATCCCGGGCTCCGTAAACTGGATGCCCCGGGCTTGGGGAACCCCTGCGCCGGGGCATGACGAGGATAGGAGCGCGGCGAACACCTCTCGGAACAAAACCGCTCATCCGCTCACGGCTTGCGCGCCTCGAGCGCGCATTCGGCAAAGCGCAGCCCGGGCGCGTCGTCCGGCGACCAGACGAACCGGCTTTCCTCCTCCGCCGCGTCGAACATCGGATCGCCGGAATCGCGGAAATTGCACCGGCGCACCGGCGCGAATCCCGCCGCCGCCAGCGCCGCCTCGAGCGCCGCCGTATCCCACATCCAAAGATGCGCGCTGTTGCCGAGCATCGCGCGCAAATGCCCCATCGCCCCGCGCGGGCGCCGGCGCAGGCCCAACAGCGTGCCGTCGAGGAACGCCGCGTTTGCCTTGGCGTCGCCCGACGCGCGCCGTTCGAGATAATACCGCGCATGGCTTTCGAGATCGGGCACCACGACGCGGAACACGCCGCCGGACTTGAGCAAACGGAAAGACTCGCGAATGGCCGCCATCGCGTCCTCGTAACTCAGGTGTTCGAGTACGTGGCTCGCATAAAGGCCGTCCACCGAACCTGCCGCCACCGGCAGACCCTTGAGGATATCGCCGCACCGCACGCCCTTGGGAAAGCCGACCAGCCGCTTCGCCAGCACGGGGCCGATCAGCGGCAGCCGTTCGAGCCGCAACGTGGGAGACGAATCGAAATTGAGCCAGCCGTCGGGGCAGCTGAGACCGCAGCCGTATTGCACGTAGAGTCTCGTGGCGTCTTGCCCGGCCAAATTCCGCCCCTATTCGCCCCTAAAAAACGCTAGAGCCGACCATGGCTCGCCGGCTCTAGGTTATTTATGTGAATCCGATCTACCGCACCATGCAATGGTAATGGGTGGTCCTGATGCTGCCGTGGCCCTCAGTGCGCCCGGCGTAAACGGCTTTTTTCTCATAGCTGCGGCAGTGCTTCTCGGCGACCCCCAGCGTGTCGTAGCCGTTCGGCGCGACGATCTGCATCTTCGCTTCGTCGCCGCTCATCTTGACGTCGACCTTGTCCGAGCAACCCGCGAGCAGCGCGCCCGCCAGAAAAAGCACCGGTGCGAATACAAAAGTTTTTTTGATCATGATCATGCGCCGACCTTGTTGCCGACCTTGTTGCCGTCCTTGTTCCTGCCGCCGAGGTCCGTACCGAGCACGGCTTCGTCCACCGGCTCCTCGCCGAGCGAGCGTACCAGATCGCGCACCTTTTCGGCCACGCCCTCGACGTCCGCCTCGACCGGGCTGCGCACCACCACGCGCACGCCGGTCTTGCCCTCGCGCGAGAAGAACGGATAGCTGCCGATCTCCACGTCCGGGTGATCGGTCTGCAGCACGCCGAGCCCGGCGGCGAGATCGCCCTCCTTGGCGTGGCTCGCGAT
>JAVJPD010000679.1:0-2946 GCA_040216475.1 Rhodospirillales bacterium | reverse complement strand
CGATGTTCGAAACGCTTGCGCGAACTTTTTCCGCCGCCGGAATCGCGGGCGCCGCCGGCACGGACATTGTTCCGGCGAGCAATCCTTGCTCGATCTTTTCCGCCTCCAACTCGAGGCCGAGGATTTTCCGGCGCAGCGCCTCGGCGTCTTCACCGCGCACCGATCCGAAACCGCCCTTGAGGCGTTGACGAACGGTGCGCAGGCCGCGCACGATTTCGCCGTGCCATGCGCCGGCGGCATCGGCGCACCGCTTCATGGCCGCCTCGTCCAGCGCGGTGCCGCCCGCCCCGGCCCAGCAGCAAAACAAAAGCAGATTCACGTCGATTCCGTAGGCTTCCTGCAGCGCCAGACAGGCCTCCGGCACGCCGCCGCGGCCGTAAACGGCAAGGGAAAAGGTCCAGAACGGGAAGTCGTCGGTCATGGAATCAAGGCTTTTGCGAAGATAAATCGATCCTGTTGAGCCGGGCTCCAGAGTATGGGTTAATTCGGAATCGGAACATCAAAAAAAACGAAAACCATTCCGCACAGGAGGACGCGTCATGGCACTTAATCTTAAGAAAACCAGGTCTTAAGAAAACCAGGATCGAGGATCACCGCGCGGTCAAATCCTACGGCTGGCACCAAGGCATCGAGACCGGCGAGTTCTGCATGTACCGGGCCTGCGAATGGGGACAGATCCGGCGCACCCAAGACAGCGCCCAGAACATGAAGGTCATCAGCAAGCGCGCGGCGGCGGCTACGGTTACATCATCGACGGCGGCAAGCCCCGGCGCGTGATCGATCTGTCCGTCAACGATCTCGCCATCGACAATTGGGCGACCATCGGCGGCGCCTTGCCGCCGGTCGATCTGCGCCTGTTCGCCGATCCCCTCTATGGGCTCAACCGCCTGCTCGACGAGATGAAACGCCGCGCCGAGGTCAAGAAAGGCGGCGTCGCGCTGGTCGACGTGCAAACCCAGTTGAGTTAAGCGCGCTTACGACGCAAATGCCTACTTTTTAACCCCGGACATCAGCAGTGATTAATAATTAGTCGTTTCCGGCGGAACGGCGGTTCGTCATGCCGCCGTTTTACCCCCTAAGCGATTGTTTTTAAAAAAAACTTAAAATTGGCACGAAGATCGCACAGATAAAATTAAGCTCGCTGTCCCGGCGGGCCGGGTCGACGCGGTTCCGCACGACCTTTTCCGCCGCAAAACATGGGATGGGGAGACTTGCACAGGAATACGGGTGTAACGAACGGATGAACGGGGCTGACCTGACGATCCTCATCATCGACGAAAACCGGGACCGGGCCGCCATCCTCGAGGCGGGATTGCGCGAGTCGGGCTACCTTAATATTTCGCTTCTCGAAACCCTGAACAACGTTTTGGGGCGCGTGCGCACGATCAACCCGGACGTCATCATCATCGACATCGAAAAACCGACCGGCGAGGCACTCGAAATCGTGCTGCAAATTCCGCGCGAAGCCAAACGGGCCGTCGCCATGTTCATGGACAGCAACGATCCGGACGTCATCAACGCCGCCGTCGCGGCCGGCGTCGGCGCACTCGTCGTCAACGGCCTCGCGAAGGACCGCGTCAAGCACGTGGTCGACATCGCTATCTCGCGCTTCAAGGCGTTTCACGAACTACACAACCGCCTGCAGGAAGCCGAAACCGCGCTCGCCGAACGCAAGATCATCGAACAGGCGAAGGGCATTCTGATGAGCCAGCGCAGCCTGACCGAAGGCGATGCTTATGCTTTGCTGCGCAAGACCGCGATGAACGAGAAAAAGCGGATCGTCGAGATCGCGCGCAGCATCATCACCGCATCGAAGTTGATTTAAGCGGACAATTACTAAAAGGGTGCGTCGCCCTTGACGGTGGTCCGCCACATCAAGCGGCGGTCTTCGGCGCCGTAGTCATCGGTCGCGCAATGCATCGAACAACGATTATCCCAAAAAACGACGTCGCCGGGCTGCCAGCGATGGCGGTAGACGAACGCAGGGCTGATCGCATGATCGTACAGAAAATCCAGGACCGCGCGGCTCTCTTCCGGCGGCACCCCGTCGAGATGGCTGGTCATGCCCGGATTGACGTAAAGCGCCTTGCGGCCGCTGTCGGGGTGGGTGCGCACCGCCGGATGGGACACCGGCGGCGTCTTCGCCAACTGCTCGGCCGTTGCCGGCTCGGTGTAGCCCTTGCCGGCGATCTGAGTGCGTTGGGTGTAGGCGAAATCGTGAACCGCATGCACGTTCCCGAGATAGGCCTTCATCGGCTCGGATAGCGCCTCGTACGCTTCATACATGTTGGCAAACAACGTATCGCCTTTGCCCTCGGGAACCTCGACGGCGGCCATGATCGAGCCCAATGACGGCTCCTTCACGTAAGACAGATCCGAATGCCAATACTGACCGGCGCCGGCGCGCCCGACCGGCTTGCCGTCTTCCTTGACGTTCGAGATCACGTAAATCTCGGGAAAGCCCGGCAACAGATAATCCTGCAAGACATGATGCTCGAGCGGACCGAACTTGCGGCTGAAATCGACGAGGCTTGCCGGCGTCGGAGTCTGGCCGTGAAAGACCAAAACACAATGTTCGCCGAGCGCGCGGTGCAATGCCGCGATATCGGCATCATTGACGGGCTTCGATAGATCGACCCCCGACACGTCGGCGCCGAGCGCGCCCTCCATGGGGCGGATCGAAAGGCTTGAGTCCTGAATCGTATCGTTCACAGCGTGCATTCCCCGATTGCCGCGCCTTTTTTATAGCGCCTTTATTCCATCCGTTCCAGATTGCCGATGCGCAGCATCATTTCGGCGATAATCTGCAGATCGCGCAAGAGATAGCTTCTCTTCCTGAACTCGTTGGCCTTGTGCGCCATGCCTTTTTCGCCGGGCATGCCATGGCCGCGATCAAGGAATCCGGCATTCGTTTAAACAAGACGATCCGGCTGATGATCGAGACCA
>JAVJPD010000678.1:0-1914 GCA_040216475.1 Rhodospirillales bacterium | reverse complement strand
CACCGAAAAAACCGTGTTCAAGGTCGGCGATCTCGAATTGGACCTGTTGACCCGTTCGGTCACGCGGGGCGGCCGGAAAGTCGATCTGCAGCCGCGCGAATTCAAACTGCTCGAGTTTTTGATGCGCCATTCCGGCCAGGTCGTGACCCGCACCATGCTGCTCGAAGGCGTGTGGGATTATCACTTCGATCCGAAAACCAATGTGATCGACGTTCACATCAGCCGGCTGCGCCAGAAAATCGACAAGGATTTCGACACGCCCTTGCTGCATACCGTGCGGGGCGCGGGATACAGCCTCCGTGAATCTGAGTAGATTTTTCAAAAGTTCCGCGTTCCGTTTCGCCGTGATCTATATGGTGTTGTTCGGGACGTCCGTTTGCGGCGTGCTCGGCTTCGAGTATTGGCAGACGGCACGGGTGATCGGCACGCAGACCGATACGACAATCGAAGTCGAAACCCAGGGGTTGGCCGAGCATTACCGCGAGTTCGGCCTGGCGCAGTTGATTTTCGTGATTAAGGAACGGGCGCGCAACAATCCGAACCTGCAAAGCATCTATCTTCTGACCAGCGCCGATTACACGCCGCTTGCCGGCAACCTGTCGGCCTGGCCGGCGCAGGCGAAAGGCGCGCCGGCCTGGTTCGATTTCCGCATCGAGACCACGGATACCAAGGGCAACAAGGTCGAACGGCCGGCGCGCGCGCAGACGTTCCTGCTGCCCGACCGTTTTCATCTGCTGGTCGGGCGCGAAATGACCGAACGCCAGCAATTTCAGGCGTTGATCACCAATGCCTTGTTTTGGGGGTTGGTGCTGACCCTGGCGCTCGGCCTGCTGGGCGGCGTTTTGATGAGCCGCCACGTCTTGGCCCGCATCGAGGTGATCAACCGGGGCAGCCGCGCCATTCTCGACGGCGATCTGCAGCGGCGCATGCCGATCACCGGCAGCGGCGACGAGTTCGACCGCCTGTCGGAGAACCTGAACGCCATGCTCGATCAGATCGAACGCCTGATGGCGGGCATGCGGGGCGTCACCAACGATATCGCGCACGATCTCCGCTCGCCGATCAACCGCCTGCGCAGCCGACTCGAGATCACGTTGATGGAGAAGCCGGGTTTGGACGAGATGAAAGCCGTGATGGAAGATACCATCGAGGAAGCGGATGCCATCCTGGAAACCTTCAACGCCACTCTCGACATCGCCTTGGCCGAGTCGGGGGTGCTGCGCGACAAGTTCGAGACCGTAAATTTGTCGGAAATCGTGCACGACGCTGCCGAGTTGTACGAACCGGTCGCGGCGGAAAAAAACGAAATTCTGCTTTGCGTGCCCGGCAAGAACCTGAGCCTCAAGGGCAACCGGCATCTGCTGTTTCGCGCACTCGTCAACCTGCTGGACAACGCCATCAAGTATGCGCCGGAGAACGGCACGATCTCGATCGAGGCATCCGAAAGCAAGACAGCGGTCACCGTCGCCATCGCCGACAACGGCCCGGGCATTCCGCCGGAGCAGCGCGAGCAGGCCCTGAAGCGCTTCACCCGCTTGGAGGCGAGCCGGTCGGCGCCCGGCAGCGGCTTGGGGCTGGCCCTGGTAGCGGCCATCGTGCGTCTGCACGCGGCCGATCTGAGGCTGGAAGACAACGGACCCGGCCTGCGCGTGGTTCTGACGTTTCCGAAGACTCAGTAAGCGGCTAAAGAATGTAAAAGTTGCCGACGGGCTATCCTCACCCTGAGCTGCGCGCCTCTCCTTCGACTGGGCCTTCGACTGGGCCTTCGGCCCGCTCAGCAACTGTGTTCATGGTTGGTTATGGGCATAGGGTTTTCGCTCTCGGATCATGGCGTTGAGCTGGACGATCATCTTTCTAAGGACGGCGGTTGTGGCGGTTTTGTGGGCTTTACCGTTTTCGCGCAATCGGCGGTAG
>JAVJPD010000677.1:0-1643 GCA_040216475.1 Rhodospirillales bacterium | reverse complement strand
CCGCGATCGCGGCGGCGATGTTCGGCTACCTGTTTACCGGCGCCGTCGGCACGGTGCTGTTTGCGCGGCACGGCTCGATCCGCTGGCGCGCCGCGATCTGGCTGTGCCTCGGCGCGGTGCCGTTTGCCTTCGCGGGCGCCTGGGCGAGCAACGTCTTCCCCGCCGGCGGGTTGGAGGCGGCGATCGCGGCGCTGGTCGCGTTCGCCGGTTGGCAGGCGTTGCGCCGGAAGGAATCCGATGCCGGATCGCTTCCCGACCCGGCGGCCCTGGCGGGCATCGCCAGCGGCGTCGGGTTTATCTCGGCCGTCACCGGGACCGGCGGGCCGGTCACGCTGGTGCCGGTCTTGCTGTGGTTGGACGTGCCGGTGCTCGCGGCCATCGGCCTGTCGCAGACGATCATGGTCCCGATCGCGGCGGCGGCGAGCTGGGGTAATATTTTATACGGCTCGCTCGATTTTATACTCGGCGCGGTGATCGCCGCCGGACTGGCGGCGGGCGCCGTCGCGGGCGGGTTGTTCGCGCACACGCTCACGACCGAACGCCTGAGACAATTTCTCGCCGTCGCGATGATCGTGATCGGCGCGCTCTTGATCGGCCGGCTCGGCCTCAAGCTGTTCGGTGCGCCCGGGGTTTAGAGTCGGGTTTTAAATCCCCTTGATGTTGTCCGGGCTCGGGCGCAACTGGCCGCGCTCGATCTTACTGACGAGGCCGTGAACCGCCTCGTGGCACGGGGTCGGAATGCCGAGTTCCTTGCCTTTCTCGATGATCAGGCCGTTGATGTAATCGATCTCCGTGCGCCGGCCCTTGAGGATATCCTGGCCCATGGAGGGGCGTTGCTCCTCTTTACGGGTTTTGCTGAACTCGTCGTAGAAGTCGGCGATCTTTTTGAACGAGTCCTTGTTGCCGTCGGCGGCTTCGACGTACCAATCCGGCTCCAGGCTTTGCAGTTTTTCCAACTGATAGCCGTGCGCGCGGCCGACGCGGATGGCTTCGGCGCCGAGGCGGATCGACAGCCAACGGGGCTCTTCCAGGGTGTCGCGTTTGTTGCCGCTGTAGCCCGTGCAGGCGCACAAACCGTTGCGCATGCCGTTGATGGTGAGTTTCGACCAGCGCTCGCCCCACAGGTTCGGAGTCGCGACGGCGCTGTCGGCGTGGCGCAGCAGGGAAGCGATTTCCTCGGCGCGCGGCGTGACCCGGCCGTGGACTTCGCCGACCCGGAACACCGTGTGATTCTCGCCGCCGAGCGGCACGTAACGCTCCATCTTGCCCGGACCGACCAGCTCGCCGGCCATCAGGCAGACGACGCTGCCGAGGGTCTTGCCCCAGCCGACGACGCCGGCGAGGCGTTCCTCGTTGATGCAGTTCTGCAGCGACACATAATAGCAATCCGGCGCCATGTATTGCTTGATCATCTCGGTCGCCCAGATGGTGTCGTAGGATTTGACGCTGATGAGGGCGATGTCGAACGGATCTTGCTTAATGAAATCCTGGACTTCGGTGACGTGGAACGCCTTGGCCTTGATCTTGAATTCTTCCTGGGAAGTCACGCCCTTGATGTGAATGCCGTCGTTGCGCATGACCTCGACGTTTTCGGGCCAGAAATCGACGACGGTGACGTCTTCGCCGGCGCGAATCAGGTGGGC
>JAVJPD010000676.1:0-1846 GCA_040216475.1 Rhodospirillales bacterium | reverse complement strand
CACCGAAGCGTTCCAACCCCCTTCATCCGGATGCACCCTGGGCAGAGCAAACCCGGAGGGATGGGGCCGTGACGAACGCTAATTCCCCCGTTGCCGGAGAAACCCGCAATCCGTCATGAAACCGGCAGGCCGTTTTCGATGTCGGGCGCCAGGAGCGAAGCTCCCGGACCGGCAAAACGAACTGCCGAAGCAGGCCGCTTTCGGTCCTCGCCGTCCGCCGATGGGCCCGGCGGTCGACTGTTCCGGCCGGCGGGCCGTCCCGAAGGAAGAGCCGCCATCCGATCTTGCGCCCGCGTCTCGAAAGCCGGTGGCTGTCGATCCGACCCGGGCCTTCAAAAACGACAAGCATTTCCGAAAAACCCAGGCCGACGCTTCCGCGTACGTCAAGCATCGTGAAAGTAATTCTGTCGCCCATCAATATTAATTTCGGCCGTTACTTTAATTTTCTGTGTATAAATTTCCGACCTGTTCACAAAGGGCGCACAACTTATCCACACAACTGTGCACAACCAAAGAAATTCAAAGTAAAACAATCAATTGCCGCGGGGAGCTTTACCTGATTTTGAGCAAAAAGGGCCTAACGCACAGGCTCCAAGCCGGTTTCCCGATCCCGGCCCCGCGGCCATGCCCCGTGTTCCCCCGTGTTCCCCCGTGGCGCCGCCGTTGACTTGCCGCAGGGGAGCGTATAAACGAAAACCATCAGTTACACGCTCTAAGGCCCTTAAAACTATAAACTTCCTGAAGGCAGTAGCCCATGGAATCCCGCCAAAGGCCGTTATCTCCGCATCTTCAGATCTACCGGCCGCAAATCACTTCCGTGCTTTCGATTCTGCACCGGATTACCGGCGTGGCGTTGGCCGCCGGCGCCGTCCTGCTGACCTATTGGTTGAGCTGCGCCGTGTACGGCCCCGAGGCATTCGCCAGCGCGCAAGCGGTGATGGGGTCCTGGTTCGGACGGCTGATCCTGCTCGGCCTGACGTTCTCGCTGTACTACCACCTCGCCAACGGCATTCGCCATCTGGCCTGGGATGCCGGTTGGGGTTTCGAGTTGCCGAAACTGCGCGCGACCGGCTGGCTGGTGGTGATCGTTTCCCTTGTCCTGACCCTTGCGACCTGGGTCTGCGGCTACAAACTCGCGGGGGCGTTCTGATGGATATGCGCACGCCGCTGAACCGCGCGCGCGGTTACGGCTCGACCAAGGACGGCGCGGGCCATTGGTGGGCGCAACGGATCACCGGCGTCGCCCTGGTGCCGCTGACGATTTGGTTCGTGGTGTCCTCGATCTCGCTGGTCGGCGCCGATTACGCGGCCTTCAAGGCCTGGGTCGGTTCCTTCGGCAACGCGGTACTGATGATCGTGTTCATCGTGTCGCTGTTTCATCATGCCCAGCTCGGCCTGCAAGTGGTGATCGAGGATTACGTGCACCGCGAATCGTACAAGGTCGTCAGTCTGGTCGCGGTGAAGTTCGTTTTGTATTTGTGCGCCGCGTCGAGTTTGGTCGCGGTGCTGAAGTTCGCACTCGGGAATTAAAAAGGCGGGAGACGGATGAGCGCTAACGGCTACGAAATCGTCGAGCACACGTATGATGTGGTGGTTGTCGGCGCCGGCGGCGCCGGGCTCCGCGCGACGTTGGGTATGTCGGAAGCGGGCTTCAAGACCGCCTGCATCACCAAGGTGTTCCCGACCCGCAGCCATACCGTGGCCGCCCAGGGCGGCATCAGCGCCGCGCTCGGCAACATGGAGCCCGACAGCTGCGATTGGCACGTTGACGACACGGTCAAGGGCGCCGACTGGCTCGGCGATCAGGATTGCATCGACTACCTCTGCAAGGAGGCGATTCCCGCGG
>JAVJPD010000675.1:0-5146 GCA_040216475.1 Rhodospirillales bacterium | reverse complement strand
ACCTTGGCGCCCGGCGAGGACAGCACCAAGTCGGTTCCCTTGAAATCGAAGGCGGCGAGGTCCTGGACCTTCAGAACGTCGTCCTCGCCGTAGGAAATCTCGCGCCCGACCGAGCGTTCGGAGGCCAGCGCCACCACCTCGTCGGCCGGGAAATCGCGCTCGGCCATGATCTGCAGAATTTCGCGCCCGACGTTTCCGGTCGCGCCGGCCACGGCTACTTTGTAACCCATCGTGGTTTTCTCCTGGGCTCTCCCGGTTTCGGGAGGCGCCTCATATTTTGAAGGCCCTCACTTACGGCGCTTGGCCGCCGTTTGCAAGGCCCGTGTTTGCCGGAATTGAATCGAAACGGAACGCGGAAAGGCGCGGCGCCCGCGAAGCGTCAGCGGACGGAGGGGGCGCTCGAACGGCGCAGAATTCAGGCGTTACTTGCCTTGTTCCGGCGCGGGCGTTTGGGTCGAGGCGGTCTCGACCGCCGAGGGCGCACTGGCCGTATGGGGCTTGCCGGCGCATTCCGCCAGCGCCGGGGCCGCGAGGCCGAGGGCGAACAGCCCGGCGGCAACGAGCGTCAAAAACTTCGACATGAGGATCTCCATCACGAATGACCGAAGACCCCCATGATAGCGGATTTTCGGGGGGCCGGGTAGGGGGCGGAAAGGGCGGAATTTCAAGTCATCTCTCATTTTTTATATAAAATAGTTGGCAACTACCTGCCTCGTCGCCCCCAACCAATTGACCGCAAAAAATCATTTAAGGCAGGAATCTCGTTACGAGCGCGCTCTAAATGATCACTACTCAGTACGGATTTGTATTTAGTAGCGTCCATTCCTTTTTCATACTGCGGCCACACTCGGGCCAGCAATTGTTCCGCTCGGTTAACTGTTGCAGGGCGTAATTGATTGACAGCATCAAAATGCCTGAGAAGAAAACCCTCATGACAAGGCTCTTGCCAAATCAAATTTAAATTTTTGCGTGCTGAAAGATTTATCGCTCGCTGATCACGGTCAATATTCATTCCTCTCAAATCGGAATCTAATAACAATGCTCTAGACCTATATCGCGCTCCACTCTTTTCAGCTGCGGCAAGTTTTTCAATTGATTGCTCTACCAGATCACAAGGATCACCCCCAGCAAGTGCCTCTACACGGATCGAGATCGAAAGCCCGATTTCTGCCGCATGATGATTCAACCATCTTCCATACCCCCTTTCGCTTAAGCCCTCCCCAGCAATAAAGACCAGCTTTTTTTGTTGAATGTGGGGAATTTTCCTTGGCATTGAAATCTAGGCAACTCGCGGCACAGCACCAAAAACGCCCGCCAAATATTTGGCATAAATATTTGAATCTCGCCGGACACCTTGAATATTTTTGAGTCCGAAGATATGCGAAGCGCCGTCAGAGCCTTTTTCCGTAAAAAATACTTCTTCTTTAACTAAATGCTCCAACAACGTCGCGTCATGACAAGTCATGATCAATTGAGCATCATAGGGATTTTCATCTTTTCGCTGAAATAAATTAATTATTTCAGGAAGTAGTAAAGGATGAATATCATTATCAAACTGGTCTAGCGCTATTAAGTTACCCGTCCTAAAAACGTACCAAAAAGCCGGGTACATATTGTAGAAGTTTTCTGTTCCCGTTGATTCAAAATCAATACGAACACTATTTGTCAGACCAGAATGCTTAAATCTCGGCGTTAATTCACCCGCAGCTTCCTTTTCAACCAATACACCTTCGATTCCTAAATCCATGCGTCGAATATAACGTTTCATATCCGCAAAGCATTCAGGAGTTTCTTGATAATAATTGGTTGCCCATTCTCGAGTCATACTTGAGGACGAGCCGCCAGGAACTGTGATTTGGATACCACGAAGATTGTTATAAATTGCTACTGAAAAAGGATGGTTAAATTTAGCAAGCGTGGATATGACACTCGCATTATCCCTAAGTTGTGATCTAACGGGATCACGCTTTTGTAAGCCAAAGTCTTTTCCGGCAACAATTTCCATGCCGTTCCTTACGAATAAACGGCGTGGACGACCTTCAGGATAATAATGCAGAGATTCTTTTTTTACTGTTTTGTTATTTGTCGATATCTCTAGTTCATAACGAAATAGCTGTCTTCCTGTGTTTGGAATAAATTCAGCATCAAATTCTGCGTGAAATTTTGTCGGAGAATTCCAACTGTCATCAGCAAAAAACGGCACAAATGGTAAAGCGCTATCTCGTTCTCTATCAACTGATGACAAAACGAAATCACGTAAAAATTTAATTGCACGTATTAAATTCGTTTTACCAGAAGCATTAGGACCAAAAATAACCGCTACGCGCGGGATTCGAACAGTGTCCCCTTCAATAGGCGTAGCAAAACGCCCATCTGGATCTGTAGCATTTCTGGCTATTTCAAGATCGAGAGTCTCTGCGCCTTTAAAGCTGAAGAAATTCTCAATGGTTAGTTTTCTAAGCATTAAACCGCCATTTTAACGTTTTTACGTTAAAGTCACGATTTAATATGGACATACGGTGCAGTTACGTCAAGTTTCTTAACCTTTTCTACGGTTAGCAGCCTGTAACTAAAGGAAAAAATTGTCCCGCAATCAAGCCGCCAGCTTGTCGAGCGCGGCCAGAAGGGCCGCGCCCATGTCCTTGGTCGAGACCTCTTTCTTGCCCGCCTGCATGATGTCGGCGGTGCGGAGGCCCGCGTTCAGGACATTCTGCACGGCCGTGTCGATCATGTCGGCGTCGTCCGTCATGTCGAAGGAATAGCGCAGGCACATGCCGAAGCTGAGCAGCGTCGCCAGCGGATTGGCCTTGCCGGAACCGGCGATGTCGGGCGCGGAGCCGTGCACCGGCTCGTACATGGCGCGGCGCCGGCCGGATTCGTCGGCCGCCCCCAGCGAGGCCGACGGCAGCATGCCGAGCGAGCCCGTGCACATCGAAGCTTCGTCCGACAGGATATCGCCGAACAGGTTGTCGGTGACGATCACGTCGAACTGCTTCGGGTTACGCACCAACTGCATGGCGCAGTTGTCGGCGTACATGTGGGTCAGCTCGACGTCGGAAAATTCCTCTTTGTGCAATTTCGTGACTTCCTCGCGCCACAAGACGCCCGCTTCCATCACGTTGGCTTTTTCCGAGGAACACAGCTTGTTGTTCCGCTTGCGCGCCAGTTCAAACCCGACGCGCGCGACGCGGCGGATTTCGCTGGTGGTGTAAACCTGCGTGTTGATGCCGCGGCGCTGGCCGTCCGGCAACGTCTCGATGCCGCGCGGCTCGCCGAAATAAACGCCGCCGGTGAGCTCGCGCACGATCATGATGTCGAGGCCCTTCACGACCTCGAGCTTGAGCGTGGACGCCTCGGCCAGCGCGTCGAACACCACGGCCGGGCGCAGATTGGCGAACAGATCCATCTCTTTGCGCAAACGCAACAGCCCGCGCTCGGGCTGCACGTCGAAGGGAAGCGTCTCCCACTTCGGCCCGCCGACCGCGCCCAACAGCACGGCGTCGACGCCGAGCGCGTCGTTCATGGTTTCATCGGTGAGCGGCGTTTCGTGCTGATCGTACGCGCTGCCGCCGACCAAGCCTTCCTTGATGTCGAA
The DNA here is from genome assembly GCA_040216475.1 of Rhodospirillales bacterium. Taxonomy (GTDB): domain Bacteria; phylum Pseudomonadota; class Alphaproteobacteria; order Rhodospirillales; family CALINB01; genus CALINB01. Next base: position 1,551 of record JAVJPD010000675.1, on the reverse strand, counting down.
GGAGACAGCGCGGCGCTTGTCCATCCAATCGATGACCCGCTTCACTTCGCCCATCACCTCGGGGCCGATCCCGTCGCCGGGCAACATCAACAGTTTCTTGTTCGCGGGCATCGCGCCGCTCCTCTTTTGTTCGCCGGAAAGTATTCAGAAAAAGCCCGGACCGAAGACGCGCCTCAGCCGGCGACGCTCAGCCAGGGCTGCGACAGCTTGTGCGTCTCCTCGTACGTGTCGATCTTCTTTTTCTTCTTGAGCGTGAGACCGATGTCGTCGAGGCCGTTGATCAGGCACTCTTTGAGAAACGGATCGAGGTCGAATTTGATCGAGCCGCCGTCGGGCCCGGTGATCTCCTGTTTCTCCAGATCGACGGTGATGACGGCGTTGGCGCCGCGCTCGGCGTCGTCCATCAGCTTCGCGATGTCTTCCTTCGGCAGCTTTATGGGCAGAATGCCGTTCTTGAAGCAGTTGTTATAAAAAATATCGGCGAAGCTCTCGGAGATCACGCAGCGGATGCCGAAATCCAACAGCGCCCACGGCGCGTGCTCGCGCGAGGAACCGCAGCCGAAGTTCTCGCCGGCGACGATGATCTTGGCGTCGCGGTAGGCCGGCTTGTTGAGAACGAACTCCTCGCGTTCCTTGCCATCGTCGTCGTAACGCAATTCGAAGAACAGATCCTTGCCGAGGCCGGTGCGCTTGATGGTTTTCAGGAACTGCTTCGGAATGATCATATCGGTGTCGATGTTGATCATCGGCAGCGGCGCCGCGACGCCGGTCAGTACCGTGAATTTTTCCATGATCCGTCTCCCTACTTCATCAACTCGCGCACGTCGGTCAAATGGCCTTCGACCGCCGCCGCCGCCGCCATGACGGGGCTGACCAAGTGCGTTCTGCCGCCGCGGCCCTGGCGGCCCTCGAAGTTGCGGTTCGAGGTCGACGCGCAACGCTCGCCCGGCTCCAGCTTGTCGGCGTTCATCGCCAGGCACATCGAACAGCCCGGCTCGCGCCAATCGAACCCGGCCTCGAGGAACACCTTGTCCAGGCCTTCCTGCTCGGCCTGTTCCTTGACCAGGCCCGAGCCCGGCACCACCAGCGCGTTCACGTGGGATGCCACCTTGCGGCCCTTGGCCACCTGCGCGGCGGCACGCAGATCTTCAATACGCGAATTCGTGCACGAACCGATGAAGACGCGATCGACCTTGATCCCGGTCAGCGGCGTACCCGGCTTCAAGTCCATGTATTGGAGCGCGCGCTCCATCTTTTTGCGCTTGCCTTCGTCGGCCACCGTCGCCGGATCGGGCACGGAAGCGGTGATCGGCAGTTCGTCCTCCGGGCTGGTCCCCCAGGTCACCTGCGGCGCGATGTCCTTGCCGTGGAGAACGATCTCGGTGTCGTAGACCGCTCCGTCGTCGGACGGCAGGGTGCGCCAATACTCGACCGCCTGCTCCCAGGCGCCGGCCTTGGGCGCCAGCGGCCGGCCCTTGATGTACTCGAACGTGGTGTCGTCGGGCGCCACCAGGCCGGCGCGCGCGCCGCCCTCGATGGTCATGTTGCACA
>JAVJPD010000674.1:0-4058 GCA_040216475.1 Rhodospirillales bacterium | reverse complement strand
GCCTTGGCGCGCGGCGATCATAAAATCATGATGGCCCGCGAAAATCACCCCGAGCGCGAACGCCCCTTCGAGCCGGGCGAACGCTTTCGACGCGGCGTCCTTCGGCGACAATCCCTCTTCGAGATACTGGGTGATCAGATGCACCACCACTTCGGTATCCGTATCGGACGTGAGTTTATGGCCGTGCGCCTCGACCTCGTCCTTCAATTCCTGAAAATTTTCGATGATGCCGTTGTGCACCACCGCGACCTTATCGGTCGCATGCGGATGGGCGTTTTTCTCGTTCGGCGCGCCGTGGGTCGCCCAGCGGGTGTGGCCGATGCCGATGGTGCCGGGCACGGGGGCGGTCTCGATCAGCTTGGCGAGATTGGCGAGCTTGCCCTCGGCGCGGCTGCGCACGATCTTGCCGTTGGTGAGCGTCGCAATTCCGGCCGAATCGTAGCCCCGGTATTCGAGGCGGCCGAGGCCCGCGAGCAGCAGGGGCGTCACTTCCTTCTCGCCGATGATGCCGATGATGCCGCACATGAGAGTCTTTCCGCGCCGGGCCTGAACAGAGGATTTACCCTAGGCCCGCCTTCGTTGCTTTTTCGTTACTTCGCTACCCGGTCTTTTTCGCTTTTTCGGCCGCCTTTTGCGCCGCCTTGCGCGCGCGAATCCGCTTCGCCGCGCCGGGCGTTTCCTTCTGCTCGGCGCGTTCTAGCGCGAGCGAATCGGCGGCGACGTCCTTGGCGATGACGCTGCCCGCGCCGACGATGGCGCCGTCGCCGATTTTCACCGGCGCGACCAGGGCGGTGTTCGAGCCGATGAAGGCGCCCGCGCCGATATCGGTATGGGATTTGAAATAACCGTCGTAGTTGCAGGTGATCGTGCCGGCGCCGATGTTCGCACCCGGGCCCACGCGCGCGTCGCCGATGTAGCTCAGGTGATTGGCCTTGGCGCCTTCCTCGATCACCGCGTTCTTCACCTCGACGAAGTTGCCGATGTGAACGCCGGCGCCGATGTCGGCGCCCGGGCGCAGCCGCGCGAACGGCCCGACGATGGCGCCGGATGCGATACGAGCACCCTCGATGTGGCAGTAGGCGCGGATGTCGACGTTGTCCGCCACCGTGACGCCGGGGCCGAACACCACGTGCGGGCCGACGGTCACGTCGCGGCCGATTTCGGTGTCGAAACTAAAATAGACCGTTTCCGAATCGGCCAGGGTCGCGCCGCCCTGCATCGCCTGCAAGCGCAGTTGCGCCTGCACCAGGGTTTCGGCGAGGGACAACTCGGCGCGGTCGTTGATGCCGATCAGCTCGTAATCGTCGCCCTCGAACGCGGCGCAAACCAAGCCGTCGGCCCGCGCCAGCGCGACGGCGTCGGTCAGGTAATACTCATTCTTGGCGTTGTCGTTGCCGATGCGGTGCAAGAGGTCCCAAAAGACGGCGGAATCGGCGGCCATGATGCCGGAATTGCAATAGGTGATCTCGGCCTGCTCCGGCGTCGCGTCGCGGGCCTCGACGATGGCCTCGAGCATGCCGTCTTCGTCCGTGACCAGGCGGCCGTAGGCGCCCGGCTCATCGGCATCGAAGCCGAGCACGGCGATGGCCGATTGCGGCTCCTGGGCGCGCGCGGCCAACAGGAGATGCATGGTTTCCGCCGAGATCAGCGGCGCGTCGCCGTAGAGCACCAGGATATCGCCGTCGAAGCCCGCCAGTTCCTTCTCGGCGGCCAATACCGCGTGCGCCGTGCCGAGGCGCTCTTGCTGGATCACGCACGGATGCGGCGTCACCGCGGCGCGCACCGCGTCCATCTCCGGGCCCGTCACGCAAACGACGCGCTCGGGCTCCAACATCGCCACCGTCGCCAGGAGATGAGCGATCATCGGCCGGCCGGCGAGCGGGTGCAGGACCTTCGGCAGCGCCGACTTCATGCGGGTGCCGAGCCCGGCGGCGAGAATGATGACAGCCGTTTTTCGCTTGGTCATAATGCCGAGAATGAATACAACATGCCGGTTCGCGCGGAAAGCCGCCCTAAAACTGCCCAGGACACGACCCGGGAAACTGCCCCTGGAAACTGCCATAGGCGCAAAATCGCGCCAATTCAACAATTGTTACGGTCTATTGCATACGGTCTATTGCAACGGAGGAGCCGGTACAAGGCATGATTAAAGCGGTGATTTTCGACCTCGACGGCACCCTCATCGACAGCGCGCCGGACCTCATGATGACGGCCAACAGAATCCTGACCGCGGCCGGGCGGCGCACGGTCGGCCTCGAGGAGGTCCAGGGCATGATCGGCGACGGCATGCCGACCCTGATGACCCGCTGTTTTAAGGCAACCGGCGGCCTGCCGGGCGAATCGGAGATGAAGGCCCATATCCGCACCTTCCTCGAGGTCTACACCGGCGAGGACGTCGAGCCCGACCACCTCTATCCCGGCGCCGCCGACACGCTGGAAACCCTCAAGGGCGCCGGATTCACCCTCGGGCTCTGCACCAACAAGAATTACGGCCCGACCATGACGATCATGAAGAAATTGAACCTCGCCCGTTATTTCGCCGCCATTTCCGGCGGCGATTCGGTGCCGGGCGTGCGCAAGCCCGATCCGGGCCACCTGCGCGCGGTGATGCAGGCCATCGGCATCGCGCCCGATCAAGCGGTGATGGTCGGCGATAAGATCCACGACGTCGACTGCGCCCACGGCGCCGGGCTCAAGGCAATCGCGGTCAGCTTCGGCTACGCCAGCCGCCCGATGGAGGAGCTGGGCGCGGACGCCGTCGTCGACAGCCTCGCCGACGTGCCCGCCACGGTCGCCCGGCTGAATTGAGCCTGCCTGAATCGGGCTTTTACGGCTTTCCTTGACACTTTTTCGAAGGCCCTCTTATATGTGCCCTCTTTTCGGGAATTCTCCGATCAAGGGCGCGTAGCTCAGCGGGAGAGCACTCCCTTCACACGGGAGGGGTCACAGGTTCAATCCCTGTCGCGCCCACCATTTTCCTTTTTCCAAAATCCAAAATCTTCGCCCCCTGGCCGGGCGCGGCGGGACGCGTTAGGGTAAGCCATGCGCGGCTTATGGCTCGAAAACCGGCACCTCGGATACCGCGACGATATTCCCGACCCGGCACCCGCCGAGGGGGAAGCCGTGGTCCGCGTGGTGCGCGCGGGCATCTGCAGCACCGACGAGGGCCTGCTCCAGGGGCTCTATCCCTTTACGGGCGTGATCGGCCACGAGTTCGTCGGCGTCGTCGAGGACGGCCCGGATGATCTGCGGGGCCGGCGCGTGGTCGGCGACATCAACGCCGCCTGCGGCGCGTGCCCCGCCTGCCGGGCGGGGCGGCGCAAGCACTGCCCGAACCGCACGACGCTGGGCATCGTCGCGCGCCACGGCGCCTTCGCCGATTACGTCACGCTGCCGCCGGAGAACCTGTTCGCGGTGCCCGACGCCGTTTCCACCGACGCCGCCGTGTTCACGGAACCGCTGGCCGCCGCGCTCGAAATCCTCGAGCGGGTGAACGTGACGGCCGGGGACCGCGTGCTGGTCGCCGGCACCGGCAAGCTCGGCCAGCTCATCTGCCGGGTGATGGCGCTGACGGGATGTTGCTTAAGCGTGCTCGGACGCAACCCGAAAAAAATCGAACGGCTCGGCGGCATCGAGGCCGAGACCGTAACGCCGGAAACCCTGAAGCGGCAAACCTACGACCTCGCGATCGAGGCGACCGGCAACGCCGACGGCCTGGCGTTGTCTTTGGATGCCCTGCGCCCGCAGGGCACGCTCGTACTCAAGAGCACGTTTCCCGGCGCCGTGACGCTGGACACCACGCGCCTGGTGGTCGACGAGATCACGCTCGTCGGCTCGCGCTGCGGGCCGTTCGGCAAGGCGCTCGATCTTCTGGCGCGAAACGAAATCGATCCGACGCCGCTGATCGACGGCCGCTATCCGCTCGACGCGGGTTTGGCCGCGTTCGAGCACGGACGCCGGTCCGGCATCCTCAAAATTCTCTACGAAATTTCCTGAAAACGGCTCGGCGGGCTTAATGCGCCGCGTCATGAATCGCCAGCATGCGCCGGCGCAGCCGG
>JAVJPD010000673.1:0-4344 GCA_040216475.1 Rhodospirillales bacterium | reverse complement strand
TTCTTGGGCGGGGTCTGTCAAGGCAAACAGTCAAAGAATTATTTAATATCAATACATTGCCTTATTTCAACTGAGGTCGGATCGACCCCCCGGGAATAAAAATTCCGGATATGCCGTTGGGTTGCATCGCCGATGATTTTACCGGGGCGACCGGCCTCGGGCTGGTTTTGGCCGCTCGGGGACTCCGGGCCGTTCAAACCGTGGCGGGTTGCCGTGCTGCAGTGCCAAGTCGTCGATTTATAAGAAATAAATTTCTTATGTCGGCGGAACCGCGCAAACGCCTTGCCGGCCGTGGGTTTCGAAGCATTCAGGTGTTGTAGTTTTCACCAATAGCAGACCACTGCGCTCAGGATTAATCCAAATATATCGAAAAACGATTGTCTCGGAACGGCAGGTAACGGCCCGGCTCGGGCGCGACCGGCGGCGAAAACGGACGTTTTCGGAGAATTAAAACGAACGAAAAAAAATCGTGTGTTTCGAAGGGACGGGTCCGGGTCCGCGAAAAACAGTGGGGATCGGACAATTGGAAATGAAGGGATCGTGCGTTCGGCGTGACATCGCGGCGGACGTCCGTGTTCCGGGAGGCAGCGGCTCGGCTTCTGCATAAGATTTAAGTATGACGTTTGAGGTGCAGCAAAGTCAGCAGTGGATCGTGGCATTTGCCGCCGTCGCGCTTCTTGCCTGCGCGGTGGTCTGCCCCCATTAAGTGGTCCACGTCCTTTGTTAGAGTCTGACGCGGTTGAAGCGCTTGGGTTTGGCGGTCCACACTGGGCGTTAATTTTCGGCGGCGGTTGACCTCTCGTTTTCATAACATGTTTTTGCCGGCAAAGCATATTCTCGAGGTGGCATATTGCCGAGAGCCATGTGAGGTCACCTCACGACATCAAGGGCAAGGGACTGACCCGGTTGGTCGAATGCAAGGGCATAAAATCCGGCAAGCATAACTCCGCCGCTTGAGTCCCCCGCGTGTGTAGGCGTGTCGGTGCACTCTGCATACCGGATCACGCGTAAAACGCGTATTTCTTTTGACATCCACCCGCCGCGGAAATACAAATTAGCGCAATGCAATATAAGAAACATCGGGGGGTGCGTTGCATCTTAGGATTCGTAGCCAAAAGGACTTTCTTGCCGGGCTGATGTTCATCGGTTTCGGTGTCTTCGCCATCTACGAATCCCAAAAGTACGATTTCGGCGCTTTGGAGCGCATGGGGCCGGGATATTTCCCGATGATCCTGGCGGTTATGCTGCTGGTGCTGGGCGCGGCGATTCTACTACGCTCCTTCTCGGCCGGGATCGAGACCAAGGTTCTTATCGATTTGCGACCGATCGTGCTGGTGTTGAGCGGCGTGACGGCATTCGGGCTGTTGCTGGAAACGGCCGGCTTGGTGATTGCGAGTTTTGCCCTGGTGATGTTGTCGTGTCTCGGCAGTTGGGAATTCCGCCTCCGCGACTCATTGATCACCTTTATTGTCCTGATCGTCTTCTGTTCGGCGGTTTTCTATTACGGCCTGGAGGTTTCCATGCGGCTGTGGCCGGAATTTTAAGCCATGGAGCTTCTGGATCATCTCGCTCTCGGTTTCAGCGTCGTATTGACGCCCGAAACGCTGCTCTATTGCTTCTTCGGCGTCACCTTGGGGACGCTCGTCGGCGTGTTACCCGGCGTCGGTCCGTTGGCGACCACGGCGGTATTGCTGCCGTTCACCTTCAATCTGCCGACGATTCCGGCGCTGATCATGCTTGCGGGCATTTACTACGGCTCGCAATACGGCGGCTCCACGACGGCGATCCTGCTGAGGGTGCCGGGCGAATCCTCGGCCGTGGTGGCCTGTCTCGACGGCCACGAAATGGCGCGCCAGGGGCGAGCCGGTCCCGCGCTCGGCATCGCCGCCTTGGGATCGTTCTTTGCGGGCACCGTCACGACGATCTTCATCGCGTTGTTCGCGCCGCCGCTTGCAGCAGTCGCTCTGGAATTCGGTGCGCCGGAATTCTTTTCGCTCATGGTGTTGGGCTTGATCTCTGCCGTCGTTTTGGCGCACGGCGATATGCTCAAGGCGGTCGCCATGGTGGTCATGGGATTGCTCGCGAGCCTCTCCGGGATCGATACCAATTCGGGCGTGACCCGTTTCGCGTTCGGCAGTCTGCAGCTTGCGGAAGGTTTGAGTTTCGTGATCGTCGCCCTCGGCATGTTCGGTTTTGCCGAGGTGATTTCCAATTTGGAACGCCATGAGGTCCGTGAGCCCTTTACCTCGCGCGTCAAAAATATCCTGCCGAGCTGGAACGATATTAAGCAAGCCTGGAAAGCGGTCGTGCGCGGAACGCTTCTCGGCGCCTTTTTCGGCATCTTGCCGGGCACCGGCGCCACGATTGCCGCGTTCGCGTCCTATTCGATGGAGAAGAAAATCGCGAAGGACCCTTCCCGTTTCGGCAAGGGCGCGATCGAAGGCTTGGCGGGTCCCGAGTCGGCGAATAATTCGGCGGCGCAGACGGCCTTTATCCCGATGCTGACGCTGGGCCTGCCCGCAAGTGCGACCATGGCCATCATGCTCGGAGCCTTGACATTGCAGGGGATCAATCCGGGGCCGCAGGTGATGACCAGCAATCCCGATCTTTTCTGGGGGCTTATCGTCAGCATGTGGATCGGCAATCTGATGCTGGTCGTCCTCAACCTGCCGATGATCGGCATCTGGGTGCGGCTGCTGACGGTGCCGTACCGTTATTTGTATCCGGCGGTGATCATCTTCGCCTGTATCGGCATCTATAGCGTGAATAATGCCACGTTCGACGTGCTGATGACGGTCGGGTTTGCGGTATTCGGCTATATTTGCGCGAAATTGGAGTGCGAGGCGGCGCCGTTCTTGTTGGCATTCATTCTGGGAACGCCGATGGAAGAACATTTCCGCCGCGCCTTGCTGATTTCGCACGGCGATCTTTCGACATTCGTGACTCAGCCGATTAGTGCCGGCTTTTTGGCCGCTTCGGCGGTTTTATTGCTTTTTATGATTGCGCCGTCTTTCCGTAAGACCCGCGAAGAGGTCATGGTGGAAGATTAATTTTGAGCCCCTTGGGGGCATATTGTATCCTGGCGGGAGATGGCAGCGGGCTCATACGTTCATGCCGAAAAGGGAGGAGATATCATGAGAATGATCAAAAGACTGTCGATGGCCCTGATGGGGGTTGCCGTGCTAGGCCTTGCTGCCGGCGAGGCGCAGGCCAAGTTTCCGGATGAAGGGAAACGATTCCGTTGGATACTCGGTTTCGGCGCCGGCGGCGCATCGGATTTTCTGGCCCGAACCGTCGCCAAGGAGCTGGAAAAGGTCACCAAAACCAAAGTCGTGATCGAAAACCGCCGCGGCGCCTCCGGCATCATCGGTGCCGGCGTGGCCGCCAAGGCCAAGCCCGACGGCTACACGTTCGTGCTGGTGTCTTCGAGTTACTTCAACAACGCGGCGTTGGGCAGCGATAAATTCACCTTCAAGCCCGTCCAGGCCTTCGAGCCGGTGACGATTTTGGCCCGGACATACAACATCGTGGTGGTGAACAAAAAATTTCCGGTCAAGTCGGTCAAGGAGCTGATTGATTACGCCAAGAAAAATCCGGGCAAGATCAATTATTCCTCGGGCGGCATCGGGACCGGGACGCATTTCGAGACGGAATATTTCCAATGGAAAACCGGCACCAAGATGGTTCATATCCCCTTCAAGGGCGCGAAGAACGCTCTGCTCGACGTGATGGCAGGCCGGATACCGTTGATGTTCAGCGGTGCCGCAGTGTCATTGCCGCAAATTCGTGCCGGTAAGGTGCGTCCTCTTGCCGTTCTCACGCCGGAGCCGGTCGACGAGCTGCCGGGAATCCCGACGGTGAACCAGACCGTCAAGGGCTTCAGCAGTACGGTTTGGTATGCTTTGTTCGCTCCCAAAGGAACGCCGCGAGATCGCATTAATTACCTCAACAAGGCGTTCGGTAAGGCGCTCAGTAACAAAAGCCTGATCAAGACGCTGGGCAACCGGGGTTTCAAGCCGACCCCGAGCACGCCGGAGGGGATGCTTGCCAAGATCAACGAGCATTTGAAATTGGTGCCCGAGGTGGCGCAGAAGACCAATTTCCGGTTGAAGAACTAGTCCAGCCGGAATCTTGACGTATCCGATGCACCGGCCAGAACCGGGCCGGTGCATCTTCTTGTGTAAACCTGGCGAAAGGGCAAGATAGCCGTGTATGAATTCGATCCGTCCAAATTGAGCGAAAGAGATCAGTATAAGTTGATGTCGGGCTGTATCGTACCCCGGCCGATCGGATTTATCTCGACCAAGGGCCCGCACGGTGTGAACGCGGCGCCGTTCAGCCTGT
>JAVJPD010000672.1:0-1114 GCA_040216475.1 Rhodospirillales bacterium | reverse complement strand
TGGTCTTGGGAATGTCGCTGAAATGGCGCGCGTCCGCCGCGCTGTTCAAAGGCGCGACCATGGGCCTGTTCGGGCTCTGGGTCATCGGCAACGCAATCTACAACGCCGTCATCGCCACCGCGAACATGGTTGCGTTGATGGCGATTACCAGCCAGAGAATTCGTCTATAGGCGGCCATGGTCCGGCCGCTGCCGTCCGGCAGGGGCGGGGGCTGGCAGTGATCGTGGCAGGCATCATGGCCGGTTTCGGGGGAATGATCGTGCAAGGAGAACCTTTCCCGGCGTGGCGTTTCGAATCACCTAATCATATCATAGGCTTTAAGCAATACCCGGAAATGACGGGACCGTCGGATACGGTATCTCAATACCGTTTTTGTAAGATGCCGGAATAGTTGGGTTATTTCCGTTGACAGGGGGCTCTTTTTTGCGATACTCCGCCGCCTGTTTCGGAAAAACGACACTTAATGAAGGATACCGCGGTGAAGACCTATTCCGCCAAACCGGCCGACGTCGAGCACAAATGGCTCTTGATCGATGCCGAGGACCTCGTTCTCGGGCGTCTGGCCTCGATCGTCGCCGTGCGCCTGCGCGGCAAGCACAAGCCGATGTACACCCCGCATATCGATTGCGGCGATCATATCGTGATCGTCAATGCCAATAAGGTGCGGCTCAAGGGCACCAATAAGCTGCGCGACAAGAAATATTATTGGCACACCGGCTATCCGGGCGGCATCAAGAACCGTTCCGCCGAGCAGGTGTTGACCGGCGAGCATCCGGAGCGGGTGATCTACAAGGCCGTCGAGCGGATGGTCAGCCGCAACCCGCTGGGCCGCCAGCAGATGACCAAATTGCACGTGTACGCCGGTGCGACGCACCCGCACGAAGCGCAACAGCCCGAGGTCCTGGACGTCGCGGCGATGAACCCCAAGAACAAGAGATAGACGGATCATGGCTGAAGAAACCACGACCACGCTCGACAATCTGAAAGACGCGCTTCAAGGCCAGGCCGGCGCGGCGCCGGAAGCCGGTGCCCCCGCGATGACGGGCACGGATGCATTGCCCGAACCCCAGCGCGACGCCTTGGGCCGTTCGTACGCGACCGGCAAGCGCAAGAA
>JAVJPD010000671.1:0-11232 GCA_040216475.1 Rhodospirillales bacterium | reverse complement strand
GGATTTCCGTGACCACGATCTGCCATTGCCCATGCGCCAGTTTTTCGACGTTCCAGCGCGCCCGAATCCGGAACGAGCCGCGCCCGGTTTTATAGGCCTCGACAATGTTCTCGCGGGCTTCGACCAGTTCGCCGCCGGTCGGAAAATCGGGCCCGGGAATGAAATCGACCAGTTTTTCCGGCGTCGCCCGGGGCGTTTTGATCAAATGGAGCAGCGCGTCGCATAATTCCGCGACGTTATGAGGCGGAATGCTGGTCGCCATGCCGACCGCGATCCCGGCAGCGCCGTTGGCGAGCAGGTTCGGAAACGCCGCCGGCAGAACGATGGGCTCGTTTTCCTCGCCGTCGTAGGTGTCGCGGAAATCGACCGCGTCCTCGTCGATGCCGTCGAGCAGCAGCCAGGCAACCTCGGTCAGGCGGGCTTCCGTGTAGCGCATGGCGGCGGCGTTATCGCCGTCGATGCTGCCGAAATTGCCCTGCCCGTCGACCAGCGGATAACGCACGGCGAAATCCTGGGCCAAACGGACCAAGGCGTCGTAAACCGCGACGTCGCCGTGGGGGTGATATTTACCGATCACGTCGCCGACGACCCGGGCGCATTTCTTGTAGCCGGAGCCGGGATCGAGCTTGAGCAGGCGCATGGCATACAAAAGCCGCCGGTGCACGGGCTTCAGGCCGTCGCGCACGTCGGGCAGCGAGCGCGACATGATGGTCGAGAGCGCGTACGAGAGATAACGCTCGCTCAAGGCATCGGCCAGCGGCGTGGTTTGGATGTGTTGGGATTTAGCCATGTTCAGTGGTTTTCAAGCCAAGTCTCGGAATCGCGAGATATAGTATCCAAACCCCTGCCCCGGTCAATTACTTGCGTGCTTTAGGCCTGCTCGGTGACGGCGGCGGCGGCCTTGCCGCGAACGCGGTCGCAGAAGCGCTCGCGGGCCGCCGGCATCTTTTGCTGATGCGGCGTCAGCACGTGATGTTCGATAAAGTATCCGGTCAGGTTCAATCCTGCGGCGATCTCGCGCCAATCGGCGGCGGGAGCGTTCGAATCGAGCAGAAACCCGGGCAACGGCAGCAGTTGATCGGCGTACGGCGCGCCGGCGTCGCGCGACACCGAACGCCCGGTGCGCGGCGAGACGTAACAGAGATCGTCCGTTCGTCCCGTGGCCGCACAGTGCGAGAGATCGAGGCCGAAACCCAATTCGGCGAGCAGATCGATCTCCCATTGCACGAAGATTGCCGGCCAATTCCCTGGGCAGTCCTCGGTTTCGAAGGCATCCAGCAGCCCGGCGAATTTCCCGAATAAGGGCGCCTCCGCCACCCGCTCGGGTAGCGTGACGGCTGCGAGCGCGCAGGCCGCGCTCAAGCCGGCCAGTTTCAGGGGCGAGTCCATCAACAGCGCCGCCTTGGGCCGGATCAGTTCGCACGTGAATGCGCCGAGATGATCGGAAATCCGCGCCCGCCAGTGCGCCGACACAAGGTTTCCCGCCTCGTAAATGCCCCGTGCCCGCTTGCCCGCGCCGCCGCGTACCAAGCCGAGGTGGCGGCCATGTTGAGCGGTGAACAGAGTCAGGATGATCGAGGATTCACCGTGTTTGCGTGAGGCCAGAACGAAGCCGGAGTCGTGCCATTCCATGCGCGGCAGTTTACGCGCCTTGCGGGTGTCACCCTAGCGTCGCGTAATAAAGCGGGAATGGTTTTTAAATTATTCTTTAAATCAGCGTCTTAACGCTAAATCTTGAGAAACCGCCGCAGAATAGACGAAGGTCCATGTGCTGCGGTTCAGGCGGATGGCCCAGGCGTTTCTCACGCCGGCCCGCGCGATTCGCTGCCCGACCCTTTCCAGATCGTTTCTGGCGAAGGGTCCGACGAGGCCCCGGTAGACCTCGCGGCCGTCGAACCGGGCGACCACGAGCTGGACGTTCAATCCGCGGTAATCGTTCATTCCCTTCATGGCGCTGACGGAATCGCCGTAACTGGCGATCACGAAGTAGACGGATTGCGCGTCCGTTTTGGCCTGCCGAAGCGGCGGCGTTCGATCCTCCTTGGTGTCTTCGGCAGCCGCCGATACCAACGGCGGTTCCACCGCCTGAATTTCGAAGTCGGCTTCCCGTTCGATGAACTCGTTCGAAGTTGCCGAGGAATTTTTCTCTATTTTCAGGTCTATCTGAGTGTTTTCTAAACCGGATTCTTCTGTGCCGGCGAGCTTGATTTCCTCGGCGCGCTTGATGTCGGCCACCTCTTGCGGCTCGGCCGTCGTTTCCTCGGGCACTTCTGCAACGACCGGGTCCACTTCCGGCAAATCGCTTTCCTGCTGCGGTGCCGGGCTTGCGGCCATGACCCAGCGAACGGCCGGACGGGCGGTTCCCTTCCGACGATCCCAGGCCGAGGCAATGGTATCGGCGGCATAACCGCCGAACCGGGGCACGGCGGCGTTCGCGATATCCGGATCGGCCGCCGCCGTTACGATCGGCGTCAATACGAGGTTCGATGCCGCCTTCGGGTCGTGTTTCAAGGTTTCGGCCCATGCGGCGGCGAAGGCGCCCGGCTGATAGCTCATGTGATGGCCTTGGCGATCCGGCGCCGCCGGCGTTATTACGATATTCCGCGCATTATCCTGGGCATTCGCATTCCGAGCGAGCGGCGCCGGGCCGGCTGCCGTCTCGAAGGCCGCTAGGCGGGCGACGTCATCGGAGTCCGGCTCTTGGGATTGCGGCCGGGATTCCACCTGCCCGGGCTGCCCGGGCTGCTCGGCCTGTTCGGACGGTGCGATCACGCTGTCGTCCAGAGACGCGACCCGAATTGCCTGTTGCCCGCCGTCGGGCGTTTCTTCGTTTTCGGCAATCGCGGTGGCGGCGTCCGGATAATTGACGCAGACCTCTTCTTGCTTAACCATCCGCCAAAGGGCGCAATCCTGTTCCCGGACCAAGGAAATCCCATGGTCCGTCATGGATTTTTTCGTCGCGAGATAACTGATTCCGTCGATGGCCCAGGAGGCGATTTGAACGGATGTCGGCAGGGCGCATCCGCCCAGCAAAAAAGATACGGCAAGCACCAAAATGCTTTTTTTCATCACTCACCCCGGGGTTTCACGCCTGTTTTTTTGATTCTGGCGCGTATTGATGAGGTCACTCGTCATTCTGACGAATCGAAAGCGAAACCACCACCAAAAAAAGCATTAGGGTTTATGATATTTTAAGGAATCGTTCTTGGCCATTATACGTTCGGGTCTAAATCCCACGATTGGAACAACTCCGGGTCTTCGGCCCAATTCTTGCGGATTTTCACGAAAAGCATCAGATGAACCCGGCGCTCGAGGAGTTTTTCGAGCTCCGCGCGCGCGCGCGACCCGATCGACTTGATCCGGCTCCCCTTGGTCCCGAGAACGATCCCCTTGTGCCCCGGGCGTTCCACGTAAACGACCTGCCTGATCTCGACGCTGCCGTCGTCCTTTTCCGCCAGGCTTTCCGTCTCCACGCTCGCCGCGTACGGCAACTCCTGATGGAGTTGCAAATAGAGCTGTTCGCGGGTGATCTCGGCCGTCCAGAGTTTAAGCGGCGTATCGGCGACTTCGTCCTCCGGATAATGCCACGGGCCTTCCGGCACCGCCGCCGCCAGGGTTTCGAGCAAATCGTTCACGCCGTCGCCGGTGTGCGCGCTGATCATGAAAATGTCCGAGAAACACTCCGTGCGTGTCATCGTTTCCGCGATTTTCAGCAGCGCCTGCTTTTTGACCAAGTCGACTTTGTTGATCACGCCGATGACGCGGCCGCGCCGTTCCTTCAGCCGTTCGATAATCCCGCTCGTTTCCGCGTCGATACCCTTGGTGCTATCCACTAGTAGAATGAGCACGTCGGCGTCGCCCGCCCCTTGCCAGGCCGCCGACACCATCGCGCGGTCCAATTTGCGCTTGGGCTGAAAAATGCCCGGCGTGTCGATGAACACCAATTGCGCGTTGCCGTGAATGCTGATGCCGCGAATACGGTTACGGGTCGTCTGAACCTTCGGCGATACGATGGAAACCTTGGTGCCGACGATCTGGTTGACCAGAGTCGACTTACCGACGTTCGGCGCGCCGAGCACGGCGATAAAACCGCATCGTTTCGGTTGTCCCTCAGTCATCGTCAGCGATCATGTCGAGAAGCTCCTGCGCGGCCGTCTGTTCGGCAAGCCGCTTCGACGATCCTTGCGCCCGGACCGGCTCATGGCCCGATACGCGTACCTCCATGGTGAACACGGGTTCGTGCGGCGGTCCTTTACGGTCGATCTCGCGATAAACGGGCAGCGGCAATCCGCGGCCCTGCGCCCATTCCTGAAGCGATGTTTTGGCATCGCGCGGCGGCTCGATGTCGGCTTCGAGCAGGCGCGTCCAATGCCGTTCGACGAAAGGCCGCACGGCATCGAGGCCGCCATCGAGGAACAGGGCGCCGATCAGCGCTTCGCAGGCATCGGCGAGGACTCCCGGGTTCGCCCGTGCGGCGGCATTCTCGTCGGCGGCGGTGAGAACAAGATGACTGCCGAGATCGAGCGCCGATGCCACCTCGGCGAGCGACTCCCGGCGCACCAGGGAAGCGAACCGCCTGGCCAGCGCCCCCTCCTCTTCCGCGGGAAACGCATTATAGAGCCATTCCGCCACCACCAGACCGAGCGCCCGGTCGCCGAGAAATTCGAGGCGTTCGTTCGTATGCACCCTCCCGGCGCGGTCCTGCGCCATACTCGAATGGGTCAAGGCTTGGTCGAGAAGATCAGGCCGGCTGAAGGTGTAATCCAAGACCTCGGAAAGGCGATCCCGCTGGGGCATACCGGTCATTTACGCCTGTGTTGCGGCATTTTAATCGAGCGACGAGAACATGCGAGCGAAACGAACGGTAAACGGCCATTGCCAAATTTTCCAGACGCTGCCGTCGATGGAAAAGAAAATGACCGTGGCCTTGCCGACCAGATTTTTCATCGGAATGAAGCCGACATCGTCGAGGAAGCGGCTGTCCTTCGATTGATCGCGGTTATCGCCCATGGCGAAAACGTGGTCTTTCGGCACGGTGTAGACCGGCGTGTTGTCGAGAAGTCCGCCGTTGCCGTCGGCTTCGATGATGGTGTATTTGCGCCCCGACGGCAGGGTTTCGACATAGCGCGCGATCCGTTCGGTATTGCCGCCGAAACCGCGGAAAATGAAATCGTTCACCCGCCGGCGCTCGACCGCTTTGCCGTTCAAATGAAGGACGCCCTTGATCACCTGCACCCGGTCGCCGGGCAAACCGATGATCCGCTTGATGTAATCGGTCTTGTTGTCGGAGGGCAGCTTGAACACCGAGACGTCGCCCCGTTCCGGCGGCGTGAACGCGATCCGGCCTGAGATCAGCGGCAGGCTGAGCGGCAACGAATAGCGGCTGTATCCATAGGAAAATTTAGAGACGAAAAGATAATCGCCGACCAGGAGCGTCGGAATCATCGATCCCGAGGGGATATTGAACGGTTCATAGGCGAACGTTCGGACGCAAAGCGCAATGGCAATTGCGTACAACACGGTTTTAAGCGTGTCCCGGAAACCGCTGTCTTTCTTCCGGCTCATTGGATCAAGGATAACCGATTGAAAACAAATAAATATACGTCAGGGTGGCGCTTCGGCCTGGATCAAGCCAGCCCCCCGGCACAATGTCAAGCGCCTTGCCGGACGATCCGGGCCCCGGCCGAAGGAAATCAGCCGCCCGCCACCGGCAAGGACGGTGATTGGGACTGGGACTGGGATTGGGACGGCACGGAATAGATGATCACGACCGCATGAGCCATCGGGTATTCATCCGACATCGTGACCTCGATTTGAGCGGTCATGCCCGGCGGCGTGAGCGAACGTAATTTTTCGAGGGCACCGCCCGAAAGGGTCATGACCGGTTTTCCCGACGGCAGCGAGTCCGTCACCATGTCGCGCCAGAAAACGCCCTGACGCAATCCGGTGCCGAGTGCCTTGGAGCAGGCTTCCTTGGCGGCATAGCGCATGGCGTAGGCCGCCGGCACGTGGTGGCGCCGTTCCGCCTTGGCGCGCTCGGCCGGCGTATAGACCCGCTGCACGAACCGCTCGCCGAAACGCTCGAGCGTCCGTTCGATGCGGCGGATATCCAGCAGATCCGTTCCCAGACCGATGATCATCGATCGCCCTCCAACGGCGATGAAACTAAATCAGGCGACACCGGCCCGGGCCCTATCCATCAAATCGCGCATGCGCCGGACGCTTTCCTCCAAACCGATGAAGATCGCCTCGCCGATCAAAAAATGACCGATGTTCAATTCGGCGACGTTCGGGATTGCCGCAATCGCTTCGACCGTTTCTAAATTCAAGCCGTGGCCGACGTGGCATTCAAGCCCTAATTGTTCGGCTTTCGCGGCGGCCCTTTGAATCCGTTCCAAATGCCGCGGCCGTTCCGCGGGCTGGGCGTCGCAGTAGGCGCCCGCGTGCAGTTCGACCACGGGCGCGCCGAGGGCCGCGGCCG
The DNA here is from genome assembly GCA_040216475.1 of Rhodospirillales bacterium. Taxonomy (GTDB): domain Bacteria; phylum Pseudomonadota; class Alphaproteobacteria; order Rhodospirillales; family CALINB01; genus CALINB01. Next base: position 4,751 of record JAVJPD010000671.1, on the reverse strand, counting down.
CCTCGAGTTGCGCCGGATCGGCCTCGATGAACAGCGATACCCTGATGCCGGCACCGGCCAGCGCGCCGACGACGGGCTTTAGGCGATTGTGCCCGGCGGCCACGTCGAGCCCGCCCTCGGTCGTCAGTTCCTCGCGCTTCTCCGGCACCAGGCAGGCGGCATGGGGTTTGACCTTGAGCGCAATGGCGAGCATTTCGTCGGTCGCCGCCATTTCGAAATTCAGGGGAACGCTCAGAACTTTCTTCAAGCGGTGAATATCGTCGTCGAGAATATGCCGGCGGTCCTCGCGCAGGTGCGCGGTGATGCCGTCGGCGCCGGCCGCGACGGCGCGTTCGGCAGCCCGCACCGGGTCGGGATGAACGCCGCCGCGCGCGTTGCGCACGGTGGCGACGTGATCGATGTTGACACCCAGGCGGATCGGTATGGACATATCAGCCGCGGGCGCGTTCGACGTTGTTGATTTCGGGAGTAGCCCGCAACGCCGCGATGATTTCGGTGAGATGCTTGACGTCCCTCACCTCGACATCGACGGTCAGTTCGAAGAACTCCGGCGAGCGGCGGGTCGTTTTGAGGTTACTGATGTTGCCGTCGTTCTTGGCGATGACCGTCGACAGGCTGGCCAGGCTGCCGGGTTCGTTGAGCACGGTGATGTACAGGCGGCCGTTGTGCAGGCTCGGCGAATTCTCGTCGACGTCCCAGCGGACGTCGAGCCAGCGGTCAGGATGGTTGGAAAATTCCTCGAGGGAATCGCAATCGATGGTGTGGATCGTCACGCCCTTACCGGGAGAAACGATACCGACGATCCGCTCGCCGGGCAGCGGGTTGCAGCAATCGCCGTAATGAAGCGCCATGCCGGGAATGAGCCCCTTGATCGGCAAAGACGAACTCTTCTTGCCCTTCTTCCGGGCGCGGTCGAGCGGCACGACATTCTCGCCGTTTTCCTTTTTCTTGCGCTTGAGGCGCGGGAACACGGCTTCCAGCACGTCGCGGCCCGAGATCAACCCGGCGCCGACGTCGGCATAGAGCGTGTCCACGTCCTCGCTCGAGAATTTTTTCAAGACCCCCTTGAGGCCCTTTCTCGTCATCTCGTAGCCTTCCTCGAAGAAGAGCCGCTCCAGAATCGCGTGTCCGATTTGGATGTATTCGTCGCGCTGTTTGAGGCGAATGAAGCGCCGGATGCGCGCCCGCGCCTTGCCGGTCGCGACGAACTGCTCCCACATCGGCGACGGAGTCTGCGCCTGCGAGATCACGATTTCGACCTGATCGCCGTTACGCAATTCGGTCTTGAGCGGCATCATCTTCCCGTTGATCTTGGAGCCGACGCAACGGTCGCCGATTTCGGTATGCACGGCATAGGCGAAATCGACCGGTGTCGACCCCTGCGGCAGATTGATCAGATCGCCCTTCGGGGTGAAACAGAATACCTGATCGCGATACATCTCGAGCTTGGTATGCTCCAGGAATTCCTCGGGTTCGCCCGCCTGGTCGAGGATTTCGAGCAACCCCTGTAACCAGCGGAACTGGCGGCCGTCGGACTTATCGGCGTCCTGCTTGTACATCCAGTGCGCCGCGACCCCGTGCTCGGCGATGTCGTGCATTTCGCGGGTGCGAATCTGAATTTCGATGCGGGTTTTGCCCGGGCCGATCACGACCGTGTGGATGGAGCGGTAACCGTTCGGTTTCGGCGTTGAGATGTAATCGTCGAATAATCCCGGCACGACCGAATAGGCGCGGTGAAAAACGCCGAGGGCCCGGTAGCAATCCTCCTCGAAATCGACGATGACCCGAAACGCCACGATGTCCGACATCAACTCGAAGGGAATGTTCTGGCGCTGCATCTTGCGCCAAATCGAGAACGGCCGCTTTTCCCGCCCGACGACGACCGCCTTGAGGCCGGCCTTGCGTAGCGTCGCCTTCAACTCATCGGCGGTTTTCGAAACCCGGTCGCTGCCCTGCTCGCGCAGGAAAACCAGCCGCTTCAGGATCGAATTCCGGGCCTCGGGATTCAATTCGCCGAAGGCGAGGTCTTCCAATTCGTCCTTGATGCCGTGCATGCCGAGGCGTTCGGACAGCGGTGCGTATATATCCATGGTTTCGCGCGCAATCCGCTGGCGCTTTTTCGGGCTTTTGATGAAGTGCAGCGTGCGCATGTTGTGAAGCCGGTCGGCCAGCTTGATCAACAGTACCCGAATATCTTCCGACATCGCCAGCAGCAGCTTGCGGAAATTCTCGGCCTGGGAGGTGTCCTCGGACTGAATTTCGAGGCGGGACAGCTTGGTCACGCCGTTGACGAGACGGGCGACCTCGGAACCGAAATGGCGCTCGACGTCGGCGAGGCTGGTTTCGGTATCCTCGATGACGTCGTGCAAAAGCCCGGTGATGATGGAGGCCGAGTCGAGCTTGAACTCGGACAGGATGCCGGCGACTTCCAGGGGATGGGAAAAATACGGATCGCCCGAGGCCCGCTTCTGCGATCCGTGCATCTTGATCGCATAGACGTAAGCGCGGTTGATCGCCTCTTCGTTGACTTGAGGGTCGTAGCTTTTTATCCGCTCGACGAGTTCAAACTGACGAATCATGCGATCCCCGCCAATTATTCCCGCCAACCCGTGACGACCATGCCGTTAACGGCGATAGTCTTAACACTTCCGGCAGACCGGCCGCGGAGCGGATGTTTTTGACGCGTTTAACGTGTTTCGGAATCGTCACCTTCCGGCGCACCGAAATCGTCGCCTTGATCCGCCTCGGGCGACTCGACCGACTCGGCCGCGGAGTCGTCATCGAAGTCTTCCGAGTCGTCTTCGTCTTCGGAAGGCGTAGCCAGAACGGGCGCTTCGCCCTCGCCCTGCAATTCCTGCTGGATCGACAGCATGTCGATCTCGTCTTCCTCGGGTTCGTCGATTTCGACGTGGCGCTGCATGCTCTGAACGAGCTGCTCCTCGAGATCGGCGAGGTCGACGGTGCTGTCGGCGATTTCACGCAGGGCGATGACGTGATTCTTGTCGTTGTCGGCATCCACGGTCAACGGGGCGCCGGCGGCGATATTGCGCGACCGCTGGGCGGCCAGCATGACCAGGTCGAACCGGTTCTCGACCTGCTCGACGCAATCTTCAACCGTTACTCGTGCCATTTCGGCTCTCCTCATGCGTTCGCAACGGCATCCGCCTTCCCGGCGGTGCGTTGCGAAGGGCTCATTCGTTAGCGCATATATATTTGGCGGGCCCTACCCTGACAAGCTGAATATCGCGCAAAATGCTTGCATTGCTTGGTTTTCGCGATTATTCGCCGCCCTGCCATTCGGTGCCGTAAACCCCGTCCGCGTTCGGAATCGGCGTTGCCGTCCGATCCGGCGGCAGCGCGACGATCAGCGTCGCGAGCGCCGCGCCGGTACGCGGGTGGCGCCAATCGGGGGCGATATCGGCCATCGGCAGCAGGACAAAGGCGCGTTGTGCCAGGCGCGGATGCGGCAGGATCAGCCCCTGCTCCGATTTAAGGCACCGGCCATGATAATCTAACAGATCGAGATCGAGGGTCCGGGCATCGTTCCTGGCGCCGCGGGTCCGGCCGAATCGGGCTTCGATCGCCAATAGAGCCGACATCAGATCGTCGGGCGATAACGCCGTCTCGACCGAAACCGCGGCGTTGACGTAAGGGGGCTGATCGGACGGCGGATAGGCCGGACTCTCGTACCAGCGGGAGCAGGCCAGGATATGTATATTTTCCTTTTTAAAGGAATTTAAGGCTGCCCCGCATGTGGATCGTGCCGAACCATAGCGGCTATGCGGTAAATTGGCACCGATGGCGACAAGGATCATGCTAATTACTCGTAAAGCAAATCTTGCTAACGGCCGGCAAGAGACTTACCTAAATCAAATAGCCTTTGAATCGGCGGCGCCGAAACGGCTTCGCCGGTTGCCATTATAGTTAGAGCGATTTTCGAATAAAACAATGTAATATACTGAATTAAAAGGATAAATAATGACATTTTATAGTCAGGAACGCCTTGGCCTCTTCATCGACGGTTCTAATCTTTACGCCTCCGCCCGCGCCCTGGGCTTCGACATCGACTATAAACGCCTTCACGAATTCTTTGCCGGCAAAGGCCGGATGGTCCGGGCCTATTACTACACGGCCCTGCTAGAGGATCACGAATATTCTCCCATTCGCCCGCTGGTCGATTGGCTGGACTACAACGGCTACACCATGGTCACGAAACCGGCCAAGGAATTCACCGACGGAATGGGCCGGCGCAAGATCAAGGGCAACATGGATATCGAGCTGGCCATCGACGTCATGGAAATGGCCCGCCATCTGGATCATATCGTCCTGTTTTCCGGTGACGGCGATTTCCGCCGCCTGGTCGAGGCCGTGCAAAGCAAGGGCGTGCGGGTGACCGTGATCAGCACGATTCAGTCCCAGCCCCCCATGGTCGCCGACGAACTGCGCCGCCAGGCCGATACCTTCATCGAACTGGCCGATCTCGAAGACGAGATCTCGCGCGGCTCGAACGGGAACGTCACGCACGACGACGACGATTACCCGCAGACCTCCGATCCCTATCTCGAAACCGTTTAACCGCTTCCGACCGTGACGACGCCGGACGCCACGCCTGACCGGGATTGCCCGCTGTGTCCGCGGCTCGTCGATTTCCGCCAAGATAACCGAACGGCTCATGCCGATTGGTTCAACGCGCCGGTGCCGTCATTCGGCGGCGATGACGCCGCCCTGCTGATCGTCGGCCTCGCCCCCGG
>JAVJPD010000670.1:0-3024 GCA_040216475.1 Rhodospirillales bacterium | reverse complement strand
CGGCGATGGCCATGATGCGCGCCGGGATCGACATATCCTCGCGCGTGCGCCGGCGCGGATAGCCGGTGCCGACCATGGTCTCGTGATGGCCGCCCGCGTATTCCGGCACGCGGCGCAGGGTTTTCGGGAACGGTAATTGGTCCAGCATGACGATGGTCTGGACCATGTGATCGTTGATCTTGAAACGCTCCTCGGCGGTCAGCGTGCCGCGGTCGATGCAGAGGTTGTAGATCTCGCCCATGTTGTACTGATGGTGCGGCACGTTCATCTTGAAGCCGTAGGGATTGTTTTCGGCGAACAGCGCGAAATTTTCGCGCTCGATGATGTGCTCTTCCTTGTCGTCCAACAGTTTTTCCTGCACCGGCAACGGCTTCTTCGCCGTGCGTTCGAACCGCTTGGCCTCGTCGTGGGACAGCCCGATCCGGTCGTCCAGGGTGCGCGTCCATAGAATCTCGGCAATCGCCCTGACGCGGTCCTTCTTGTCCTGGTCCATGAACTCGCCGCCGACGTTGCATTCGGCGATGAAGGCGAAGTCGGCGTCGATCTGCGCGAGGCGGTCGTCTTTTTCTTTTTCGAGGGCGGCCGGATCGCCGTCGCCGTCGAGGCGCTTTTTCAGATAGTCGATCTCGACGTCGCGCTTGACGATCTCGAAGCGCGCGCGGATTTCATGGATGCGATTGTAGATCGTCTCCAGCTTCACCGCCTTGTCGACGACGTACTCGGGCGTCGTGACTTTGCCGCAATCGTGCAGCCAGCCCGCGATGTGCAGCTCGTACCATTCCTCTTCGTTGAGATCGAACGCCGCAAAGCTGCCGTCACGCGACTCGCAGGCCGCGCGCGCCAGCATCTTGGTCAGTTCCGGCACCCGCTGGCAGTGCCCGCCGGTGTAGGGCGACTTGGCGTCGATGGCCGACGCGATCAATTCGATGAAGGAATCGAGCAGTTGGCGCTGGCCTTCGAGCAGCAGTTGGTTGTCGAGGGCGACGGCGGCTTGCGACGCCAGCGCCTCGATCAGCGGCTGGATGTGTTGGGAGAACGCCACCACCGCGCCGGTTTTCGGATGCTGCGCGTTGAGCAATTGCAGCACGCCGATCACGTCGCCGTCGTGGTTCTTCAGCGGCACCGTCAGGAACGATTTGGAACGATACCCGGTGCCGGCGTCGAACTTCCGCGTGCCGGAAAAATCGAATTTTTGCGATTTGTAGGCATCCGAAATATTGACGGATTCGCCGGTCAGCGCCGCGTAGGTCGCGACGTTCGCGTGGTTCGGCTTGCCGTCGTCCTTGTAGAGGCCGAGCGGCGGAAATTCGATGGGCTTGCCGGTGGTGCCGCCGAGCGCGATGTTAAGCGAATCCGTGCGCATGATGGTGAAGGCGAGGTGGGTTTCGTCTTTCAGCAGATAGAGCGTGCCGCCGTCGGCGTTGGCGATGGATTTCGCCTCGAGCAGGATCGTCTCCATCAGCCGGTCGTGGTTGTGCTCGGGCGTCAGCGCGATGCCGATCTCGATCAGGCGCTGGAAGCCTTGGTCGGCGTACGTTTTGCCGCTCTTTTTTCGCGGGGATTTCCGCGCGCGTTTCGCCGGGCGTTTTTTCGCGGCCTTTTTGGGGGCGCGCTTCTTCACGGCCTTCTTTTTGACCGGTTTCTTCTTGGCCGCCTTCTTCACCGTCTTTTTCGCCGGCCGTTTCGCGGTTTTGCGGATCGATTTCTTTCTTTTTGCCATCCTGTCCCTATTGCCGAAAGTGCCGCGCGGTGTCCTTCGCCTGGGGTGAGGGTCCGATGGGTGGTCTATTTGGGATGCTTCCCCCTGAAGACGCCCGCGCCAGAGTACCGATGTTCGGAGGCCAAGACAACGCGCGGGCGAAAGGGTGCCGGGCGTTCTTGGAAAGCGCGCCGCAAGCCCGCTGAATCCGGGGGCTTTGAGCGTTGCCGGGCATGCGACAGGGTTGACGCTATGGCCCCCTTCGGGCTCTAAAGAGCGCCTTGGAAGGGACCGGGCGGGGATCGGGCGAGATGGCCTATCGTTCTTTACGGGATTTCATGGACCGCCTCGAGCGCGAGGGCCGGCTGGTGCGCGTTGCTGAGCCGGTCTCGAGCGTGCTCGAGATGACGGAAATCCAGACCCGCCTGCTCGCCGAGAAAGGCCCGGCGGTGCTGTTCGAGAACGTCATCGGCCCGGACGGGCAAAAATATGCCATGCCGGTTTTGGTCAACCTGTTCGGCACCGTCGAGCGGGTCGCCTGGGGCATGGAGCGCGAGCCGGGCGACTTGCGCGAGATCGGCGAGACGCTCGCCTTCCTGCGCCAGCCCGAACCGCCCGGCGGCTGGAAGGAAGCGCTCGCCATGCTTCCCATCCTCAAGACCGTCATGGCGATGAAGCCGAAGACCGTTTCATCCGCGCCGTGCCAGGACGTCGTGCTGACCGGCGACGACATCGATCTCGCCGCGCTGCCGGTGCAACGCTGCTGGCCGGGCGAACCGGGCCCCGTCATCACCTGGCCGCTCGTCGTCACCAAAGGCCCCGGCTCGGACAAACGCGACACGTACAATCTCGGTATCTACCGCATGCAGGTGACGGGGCCGAACACGACCTACATGCGCTGGCTCAAGCATCGCGGCGGCGCGCAGCATCATGCCCGCTGGGGCGAGGCGCGCCCCGATCCGATACCGGCGGCCGCCGTCATCGGCGCCGATCCGGGCGTCATCCTGGCCGCGGTGACGCCGGTGCCGGATACCTTGTCGGAATATCAGTTCGCCGGTTTGCTGCGCGGGGAAAAAGTATCGCTGGTCGATTGCAAGACGATCCCGCTGCTAGTCCCCGCCGAAGCCGAGATCGTCATTGAGGGCCTTGTGTCGTTGGATGCTTTTGGTGACGAGGGGCCGTAAGGGGTTCACACGGGGTATTACAATTCCGTCGAGCCGTTTCCGGTGTTTACCGTGTCGGCGATCACCATGCGAAAAAATCCGGTCTATCTCTCGACCTTCACCGGCCGCCCGCCCGACGAGCCTTCCGTGCTCGGCGAGGCG
>JAVJPD010000669.1:0-1764 GCA_040216475.1 Rhodospirillales bacterium | reverse complement strand
GCGCGTCGAACAGGCCGTTGCCGAAGGTGCCGCCGACGAAGGTCGGCACCATGACCCGGAGGGACGGCTTGGCGAGGGCGGGCTCGGTTGACATGCAGGCGGGATCGTTCGAGGTTAGGCGTAAGACGGGCTCGGATTGCCAGCTTAGCCTATATTTTGCGTACGGGAGAAAAAACGATGACGGTTCTGCAAGGCCGCACCCTCGGCCTGATCGGGCTCGGCCTCATGGGCCGGCCCATGGGGCGCAACCTGATGAAGGCCGGTGCGCGGCTGATCGTGTATAACCGCTCGCCCGAAAAAATCGACACGATGGCCGCCGAGGGCGCGGTGCCCGCGAAAAGCGCTAAGGACGTCGCGGCGCAAGCCGATACGGTCGTCATCATGTCCTACGATACCTCGACGGTCGAAAATATCCTGTTCGGCGAAAACGGCATCATCGGCGCGGTGACGAAGGATCACCTGATCGTCGACATGGGCACCACGGCGGTGGCGCCGACGCGGGATTTCGCGAAGCGGATCGAGGCCGCCGGCGGGCGCTACGTGGATGCGCCGGTGTCGGGCGGCGTGGTCGGCGCGGAAGCCGGCTCGCTCACCATCATGGCGGGCGGCGAGGCCGACGACATCGCCCGCGCCCGGCCCGTCTTCGAGGTGCTCGGCAGCCGCCTCACCCATATCGGGCCGGTCGGCACCGGGCAGGTTTCGAAGGCGGCCAACCAGATGATCGTCGGATTGACGATCGGCGCGGTCGCGGAAGCCTTGGTGCTGGCAAAACGCGCCGGCGCCGATCCGGCCAAGGTGCGCGAGGCGCTGAAGGGCGGCTTCGCGGATTCGCGAATCCTGGAGCTGCACGGCGAGCGCATGATCACCGGCAACTTCACGCCGGGCGGTCGCTGCAAGACCCAGGGCAAGGACATGGATCAGGCGTTGGAGCTGGCGGCGCAGGTCGGCGTGGAATTACCCGGCACCAAGCTCAACCGCGCGTTATACGCCAAGGCCGACGAAGCCGGCTGGGGCGGCCTCGATCACGCGGCGCTCTACAAGGTCATCGCGGGGGACACGGCGTAACCGGCAACGAAAAAGGGCCGCGCTTTAAAGGCGCGGCCCTCTCGTATTTTCTTCGGCTGAACGGTCTTTTTAGAAACCGCCCATGCCGCCCATGCCGCCCATATCGGGAGACGGCATCATGGGTTCTTTCTTCTCGGGCTTCTCGGCGACCATCGCTTCGGTGGTCACGAGCAGACCGGCGACGGAGGCGGCGTCCTGCAGGGCGACGCGCACGACCTTGGTCGGATCGATGATGCCTTCCTTGATCATGTCTCCGTACTCTTCGGTCTGGGCGTTGAAGCCGAAGGCGTCGCTCTTGTTCTCGAGCACCTTGCCGGCGACGACCGCGCCGTCGAACCCGGCGTTTTCGGCGATCTGGCGGATCGGCGATTCGAGCGCCTTACGCACGATGTTGATGCCGACCTGCTGGTCGTTGTTCTCGCCCTTGAGCTTCTCGAGGCACCGGGTGGCGAACAGCAGCGCGGAACCGCCGCCGGCGACCACGCCTTCCTCGACCGCGGCTTTCGTCGCGTTCATGGCGTCTTCGACCAGGTCCTTCTTCTCTTTCACTTCGACTTCGGTCGCACCGCCGACGCGGATCACGGCCACGCCGCCGGCGAGTTTCGCCAAGCGCTCTTGCAGTTTTTCCTTATCGTAGTCCGAGGAGGTTTCCTCGATCTGCGCCCGGATCTGGCTGCAACGGCCCTCGATGTCGGCCTT
>JAVJPD010000668.1:0-9938 GCA_040216475.1 Rhodospirillales bacterium | reverse complement strand
TAACTGATCGCCACTTTTTGGAGATGCCCGTAACCCAATTCCTGGCTGATGTTATCTGCCGTTTTCATCACCAGGGGAGCGATTTTGATGAGTTCCTGCTCCATGAGGCGGGTTTGTGGGCCGCGAACGACAACGGTGGCGACGATGTTGCTGTCGGCATCGAATACGGGTGCCGAGATGGCGGAGCTGCCCGGCGTTACGTCGCCGATGCTGAACGCGTAGCCTTGTTTTCGGACGTCTTCCAATTGTGGGAGATAGGTTTTGCGATCGATCGGCCGGCCCGGCACGACGGACCGGAGGCCGGTGATCTTGATGATCCGCTCGCGTTCGGATTCATGAGTAAAAGCCATCAGCACCCGGCCCGAAGCGCCGGCATAGATCGGCACGGCGCTACCGATGGACGGGACCACGCAGAGTTCATGGGCGGCAGCCAAGGCGTCGATCGTTACCCGTTCGGTGCCGCGGGGGCAGACCAGGCATACGGACTCTTGAACTTGGCGCAAAAGGGATTCGAGATGCGGCCGGCTGATGTGGCGCAGATCACTGCGCCAGGAGCTGTAAAGGCGCGACACGTTGGCGCCGGGCATGTAGCGGCGCGTGATCGGATCCTGCTGGACCAGTTTGGCGTGCGCCAGCGTCGAAAGCAGGCGCAAAGCGGTTGCCTTATCGAGACCGATCGCCCGGCTGATTTCGGAAAGCCCCATGGGCCGGTCGCTTTGAACGACCAGAAACAGAATAGCGATAGCGCGCTCAACGGAACGAACCGGCTTCATCCGGTTGATGCCTCCAGCTGGGTTCCCCGGGATCGGGGATCATCTTGGGTCGGTTTATGTATATGGAACGGCATCATTACGTGACCGCCGCCCCTTGGAATTGGTCGCACTATAAACAATGGGTTCACCTGCCGCAACGGCCAACGGGGCGGAAAATGGGTTAAATCCGGGGTTTTTAAGCCTACATCTAGGGCCGGAATCGGAGCCCGTCCACCAGGGCCGAGCGGCGGCTCACGACGCAATTTTTCCGATAAACCGCGAAAAAAACCTTGATCGTGAGGAAAAGCGGGGCGTTTTCGTCGAAAAATTCGTTCCCCGTTTTGTCGCACCGACGCCGGCCGCGACCCGTCTATTGTCTCCTGGTTCGCGAAGGCATTATGGTGCCGCCTCATATTGAGCCGCCGGGTCCGGTGGCGATGCTCATGTCATTCAACCGAACACCGCACCGATCATGCCGCCGAAAAAAACCGTCAAACGACCCGAGGATCTAAGAAGCCACCGCTGGTTCGGCGCGACCGACCTGCGTTCGTTCGCGCATCGCGCCCGCATGAAACAGATCGGCCACGACCGCGAGGATTTCGTCGGCAAACCGGTCATTGCCATCGTCAATACCTGGAGCGATATCAATCCGTGCCACACGCATCTCCGCCAACGCGCCGAAGAGGTTAAACGCGGCATTTTACAGGCCGGCGGATTCCCGTTGGAGTTGCCGGCGATGTCGCTTTCCGAGCCGTTCGTCAAACCGACGACGATGCTCTATCGCAACTTCCTGGCGATGGAAACGGAGGAGTTGATCCGTTCGCACCCCGTCGATGGGGTGGTGTTGATGGGGGGCTGCGATAAGACCACACCTGGGCTCGTGATGGGCGCGACCAGCGTCGATCTGCCGGCGATTTTCGTGCCGGCGGGGCCGATGCTCGGGGGGCAATGGCGCGGTGAGGCCCTCGGCATGGGCACCAGTACCTGGAAATATTGGGCCGAGTTGCGCGCGGGTAATATCACCGAGAAGGATTGGGAAGAGATCGAAAGCGGCATTGCCCGTTCCTACGGGCATTGTCAGGTGATGGGCACCGCGTCGACGATGACGGCGGTGACCGAAACCTTGGGCATGACGTTGCCGGGCGCCGCCGCGATCCCGGCGGCGGATTCCAATCACAAACGCATGGCGACCGAATCCGGACGGCGGATCGTCGGCATGGTGTGGGAAGATTTGAAACCGAGCGACATCCTGACCCAAGACGCTTTCGATAACGCGATCACGGTGCATATGGCCATCGGCGGTTCGACCAACGCGATCATTCATGTCGTGGCGATGGCACGCCGGGCCGGCCTGCAATTATCCCTGCGCCGGTTCGACGAGATTTCCCGCACCACGCCGGTCATCGCGAACGTGAAGCCGTCCGGCGAGTATTTGATGGAAGAGTTTTACTACGCCGGCGGCGTGCCGGCGGTTCTTTCGGAAATAAAGAAGCTCCTCAAGCTCGATTGCCTGACGGTGACCGGAGAAACATTGGGCGAAACGATTGCGGGTGCGCAGGTTCATCGCTCCGACGTGATCTTTCCGTTGAACAAGCCGATCTATGCCGAAGGGGCGACAGCGGTGCTCTACGGTAATCTGGCGCCCGACGGCTGCGTGATGAAGCCGGCGGCGGCCGATCCGCGGTTCCTGAAGCATCGCGGCCCGGCCGTGGTGTTTCGCGATTACAATCATATGGCGGCGGAAATCGACCGGGACGATCTCGACGTCACGGTGGATTCGATCCTGGTGCTGCAGAACGCGGGGCCTCAAGGCGGTCCCGGCATGCCGGAGTGGGGCATGCTGCCGATCCCGAAGAAGCTGTTGATGGAAGGCGTGCGCGACATGTTGAGGTTGTCGGACGCGCGCATGAGCGGTACCAGTTACGGCGCCTGTATTTTGCACGTGGCGCCGGAATCGTTCATCGGCGGGCCGTTGGCCTTCGTGCGGACCGGTGATGTAATCGAGGTCGACGTCGAGGCGCGGCGCATTCATCTCGACGTGTCGGATGCGGAAATGGAAAACCGCCGCTCACAATGGCAACCGCCGATGCCTCGGTATGAACGCGGCTATACGAAGATGTTCCTCGATCATATCGGCCAGGCCGATCAAGGGTGCGACTTCGATTATCTTGAAGCGGGCGCGCCGACTCCCGAGCCTGAAATTCACTAACCCGGAAAATCTTCAGGCGACTTGAGCATCCGTCGGTCCGACGCCCGGCGGCGGCGCTGCAATCTCGGTGATTTTCGGCACCGCCCGGAGTTGATGTTTCAGGACGCCGTTTTCCGACCACAGGATCATGTTGCCGAGAAAGTTTTGATCATCCTGTTCGGGAAAATCGACCCGGAAATGCCCACCCCGGCTTTCGGTGCGGTGCAGGGCTGCGGTACCGAGCATTCGGGCCACCTGAATCACGTTGTAGGTTTCGTACGATTTCCGTAAACACTCGCACCGCTCTCGTGCGGTGTCGCCGCTGACGCCGATCGTATCGAACATGCGCTCAAGGTCATCGAGCTTATCCAGTCCTTCTTGCAAACGATCGGCCCGGCGGACTTGGCCGATGTTGGTCACGATTTCCCGCTGCACCTGACGACGCCAGTCATCGGGAGTCAGGTCCGGTTTTTCCCGGGCATACCGTTCTTTCAGGGCTTCAAGCGCGGTTTGCCAATCGCCGCATCGCGGATCGGGCCGTTCGGCCTCGTGGCTTTCGCAGGCTGCCGTCATGCCGGAACGAAAACCGAAAACATAGCTGTCGATCAAGGCGGCGCCGCCCAACCGGTTGGCGCCGTGAATGCCGCCGCTGGCCTCGCCGCCGGCATAAAGCCCTTGAACCGATGTGCGCCCCCATTCGTCGATCCGAACGCCGCCGAGATAGGTATGCGGGCCGCTGGTGACTTCCAGGAAGTCTTCGCTCATGTCGACGCCGCTTTTCTTGAACATGGCGACGATGTCACCGGAGGCGCCGTGATTGGCCTCCTCGAAGATGTGGCGGATATCGATGCAAACCGCGTTGTGATCGGTGCCGCGGCCCTCGAACAGTTCCATGGCGACGGCCCGATTGAGCATGGAACGGGTCGAGCGCTCCATTTTTTCCGGGTCGTAGCGTTTCATGAACCGTTCGCCGTTTTTGTTCAGGAGATATCCGCCTTCGTTGAGGAAACCGCTCGCATGGGGCGGATAGCCGGCAAGTTTCTCGGGCGCCGCCGTGATCATCTGATAATCGATAAATTCCATATCCAGGAGTTCGGCGCCGGCGCGCAGCGCCATGGCGTAACCGTCGCCCGTGATGGTCGGCGGGGAATCGTTGAGCTCATGAATTTGCGGCGCGCCACCGGTGGTCAGAACCGTCGAACGGGCGTGAATGACGATAGGGATGCCTTCACGATAGCAAAACCCCCAGGCGCCGATGACCCGGTCGCCGTCCTTTAAAAGATCGACCAGCATGACGTGTTGTAGGGGATCGACGCCGCCGCCCTTGGTTTTTTTCGACAGCGCCGCCATCAGGGGTTTGCCCATCAGCCGGCCGCAGTGAACAAGGCGGGCGAAGCGATGGGGAAAGGCTCCGTGCTTTTGATCGAACCGGCCGTCGTCCAGTTTGGCCAAGCCCAGACCCCAGGCATCGAGTTCCAGTGTTCGGTCGGTCGCTTCCTCACACATGATTTTGGCAAGCCGGGGATTGTTGAGCCCGTAGCCGCCTTGCAATGTATCCTCGAGGAAGAGGTCGGGATTATCGGCAGGGTTGGAATGGCCGATGGCAATCGAGTGGCCGCCTCTCGCCATCGAGGAACTGCCGGAAGCGTACGTTCCTTTCGTAATGACCGAGGGAACGATACCGGCCCGCATCGAGCCGACGGCGGCCATCATGCCGGCGACGCCGGCGCCGATGATCAGAACATCCGTCTCGATTTTTTCGACGTCTTTCAGCGCCTCCATGATGTCTCCAGCGGTTTGTCTTGAGGTTATTTTTCGCCGTTGTCGGCAACCAAGCCGGCGGCTTCGATCCCCGTAATCGCGAAAATCTCGTCGTTGGCGCCGGTATCGCCGCTGATGCCGACCGCGCCGATGATCTTGTTTTTCTTGTCGCGGATCAGGACGCCGCCCGGATTAGGCAGAATTTTGCCGCCCGAAAGAGTTGAAAGAGCGCTGATGAAATTCGGATTGTTGGCGGCCTTTTTCGCCAGCTGACGGCTCGGCTCGCCCATCGCGACCGCCCCCCAGGCTTTACCCAAGCTGACATCGACGCGAAACATGCTGGCGCCGTCTTCACGTTGAACGGCGACGATATGGCCATGATTGTCCAGGACGACAACCGCGATTTCGGGCGCATTGCCCGCCCGAGCCTTTTTGATTGCATTGCGGATGATACTGTTTGCCTTACTCAATGTTAGTTTGGCCATCGTTCACTCCTCGATGTATGGAAAATTCGCGTGGTGGAGAATTTCAGTCGGTTTTCGTCGCTCAGGATATCAGGGCATAAGCCATCGGTTTCTTCTGCTCAATCTCGTGAATCGTCACTTATATTTGAGTATTTTAATATGATCATGTAAAGTATAATGCAATACTGGTTCGTAACATGAACCGGCTGGCTCTGGGGATTACCGGAGGAAAATAATGGTTTTGAGCGGGGATAAACCCGCTCAATTGTCTTTTATCGTAATACCGTAGACCTGTAGGATCGGGTTTAGAATGATCGGGTCTAAATTTTAGAGAGGGAGACACTATCCGTGGCAGCAAAGAAAAAAACGGCCAAAAAGACGGCTAAGAAGACGGCCAAAAAGGCAACTAAGAAAACCGCGAAAAAAGCAAAGTCGACGAAGACGAAAACCAAAGGCGCGACGAAAGCGGGTAAAGGGAAATACTATTTCCCGATGAAAGAATTGAAGGTCGTTCCGGCGGGAACGGGATATTCAACGTCCCACGGCGGTGTCGTCGAGGGCGAGCGGATGCTTGTCGGTTATATTCGCAAACCGCGTGGAACGGGTTCGCGGATGCATTCCCATCCCAACGAACAGTTCAACTATGTCCTGCAAGGCACATTACGGTGCGTCATCAACGGGAAAAAATCCCTGGCACCGGCCGGCACCCTGGTTTACGTCCCGGCGAATGCGCCGCACACCATGGTGTCCACGGGAAAGAAAGACGTGATTTTTCTAGCCTTGAAAGATTTGTCTCACGGAATCATCGGAAAAGCCATCGACGGCACGATGTCCGGCCCCCATTACGACAAGGGTTTTACGCCGAAAACCAAGGGAAAGCGAGCCTAACGGGCCAAATAAGCGGTTGCCAAGCCGGGGATGGACCGAATACAACAAATACAGGGTTTCAAATAAGACAACGGGGATTTTTCGATATGGAAAATCCCCGAATAAGCCTTAAGAGAAAACGGGAGGAATTTATGCATTATCTGAGCAAAATCACTCTAGTGTCTGCTGCATTCGGCGTGATGGCCGTGGGGCTGTCGACGCCGGCAACGGCAAAATTTCCGGAAAAACCGATTGAACTGATTTGCTCGACCTCACCGGGGTCGGGCGCGGCGCGTTGGTGCCATCTGGCTGGCGAACATCTGCGTAAGGAACTCAAGACGCCGGTCAAAGTGCTGTTCAAAAGCGGCGGTTCGAACCATGAGCCGGTCGTTTACGTTGCCGGCAAGCCGGCCGACGGCCATACCCTGCTGCACATCAGCGCGAGCTTCACGGGGTATTTCAATCTGCCTCATTTCCGTCATAGCCATAAAGAATTCGATATGTTGGCGCAGATGGAAAAGCACCTTTACTCCGTTTGCGTGCATGCCGACAGCCCCTGGAAAACGTATCAGGAACTCGTCAAGGCGGCGAAAGCCAAGCCGGGCACGATCAGTATGGGCAGCAACAAGATCGGTTCGGTTCACCACCGTCACCAGGAACTCCTGCATAAAACCGTCGGCGTTGATATCCGCTTCGTGCCGTATCGCGGTACCGGCGACGTCGTGAAAGACGTCATCGGCAAGCACCTGGAAGTCGGCTTCGCGCAGCCCGGCCGCTGGATGTCGCACATGAAGGCCGGGAAAGCCCGCTGCCTTCTGTTGTTGAATGAGACGCGGTTGGATCATCCCGATTTCAAGGACGTTCCGGTGCCGACTGACCTTGGGTATAAATATAAAATCCCTCACCAGTTCCAGGGCTTCATGGTGAAGAAAGGAACGCCGAAGGACGTCATGAAGACGTTACAAACGGCGCTGAAAAAACTTTCTTCGTCGAAGGATTATCAGAAGTACATCAACAAGCAGCCCCATGTGATTGCCAATTCCAACTTCGATACGGCGGAGATGAACGCCGATTTCGAGGACGGCTTGAAAAGCACGCGGGCCTTGATGGTGAAACTCGGCATCCTCAAGAAATAGATGCAGGAGACATGGCGGTGCCGTGTCTTTGAAATCGAATTGAACCGCCCGGCTGATCGTGATTTTCATTCATCGGCCGGGCGGTTTTTTCGAAAAAAATACGAATATCTGAAAAATAAAAAACGTTCTGTAAACGTTAGCAGAGGGGGCAAGCGATGACCGTAAAAAGCAGATCTGCAGATTTTATCACAATCATCTTGATTACGGTCGGCCTGGGCTACCTATTCTATGATACCTATTCATTTTCTCCGTCGATCCTGAAGGGGTATCCGGGCGACGCCTTCTTCCCGCGATTGATCCTCGGCTTTACGCTGATCTGGTGTGCCGTTCTGATTCTCCGTTTGTTTAAGGAGCGGCGGGCCCAAGCGGCGCTGGGGATTTCCGATGATTCGGAGCCGATGGTGACGGTCGAATGGATTCCCTTCGCCATCTGCATTGGTTTTGTCATTGCTTTTTTGTTTCTCCTGCCGGTTATCGGTTTCGAGCTATGCACGTTTTTCTTCATGTTCGGGCTGCTCGCGACCCGCTGGCATGGCGAAATTAAGGCGCGGCTCGTCAAGGCGGCGGCCCTTTCGGCATTCACTTCCTTGTTCTTCTACGTAACGTTCGTGTTGTTATTGAATGTCTCGTTTCCGGTTAAGTTGTTTCCCGCCTTCATCACGTTCTGACGAATCAGCAGGTCATCATGGAAAGTTTAGGCGCAAATATCGTTCCGGCACTTGGTCTCGTCTTCGGTCCGATGACGCTCGTTGCTTTGTTCAGCGGCGTTATCCTAGGCATTATTTTAGGCGCGTTGCCCGGGTTCGGAAGCTCACAATCGTTGGCGTTATTGTTCCCGATCACATTCGTGATGTCGGCTCCCGACGCGATATTATTTTGCGTGGCGGTTTATTCGGCGGCCGAATACGGGGGCTCTATTCCGGCCATTCTCATACGGACGCCGGGAACGCCGGCGGGCGCCGTGACTGTTCTCGACGGCTATGAAATGACCCGGCAGGGATTGGCCCTGAAAGCGCTGAAGGTGTCGCTGTTCTCCGGCGTGATCGGCGGGCTTTCGAGCACGATTATCTTCATCATTACGGGTGTCGCGTTGGCGCAGGTCGCCTTGATGTTCGGCCCCGGCGAGATGTTCGCGCTCGGTATTTTCGGGCTTTCGATTATCGGTACGTTTTTCGGCAAGGATCCGGCCAAGGGATTCTTGGCGGCGGGTATAGGATTGCTTCTTGCGACAATCGGCAGCTCCGGCTTCGGCGGCCTCAGATTCACGTATGATATCGGCGCCTTGATGGACGGACTGCCGCTGGTCGTGATCGTGATCGGCCTCTTGGCGGGGCCCGAGGCGTTCCGGTTGTTGGTCGATCATCGCAAGACCATCGAAGAAGGCACGCTTGCCGATTTGACAGCGATGAAGGAGCGAAACCGGCTTACCAGGGAAGATGTCAAACACCTTATTCCGACATGGATTCGCAACAGTCTGATCGGAACGGCCATCGGCGCCATTCCCGGCGCCGGTGCATCGGTCGGCTCTCTGATCGCTTACAATGAGGAAAAGCGTTGGTGTAAACGTAGCCATTTGATGGGGACGGGTCTTATCGAAGGCGTCGCCGCGCCGGAAACCGCGAACAACGCGGTGGTAGCCGGTACCCTGGTTCCGTCCTTGGCTCTCGGCATTCCGGGCTCGGGCACGGCGGCGATTTTGATCGGCGTGCTGATTACGAAGGGGATCGTGCCGGGGCCGATGCTGTTCAAGGAAAGCACGTCCTTGGTACTCGCCATTTTCATCGGTTTGATCGTTTGTAACTTTATGCTCCTGGCTGTCGGGCTCGGCGGCATGCGGATTTGGGGACCGGTTGCGCGTGTGCCGCGAAGGATCATCGGGCCCTTCGTGATGATCATGATTCTGATCGGCACGTATGCTTATGCCAACTATTGGGCCCATGTGGTCATGGTTTTGGTCATGGCGGCCATGGCGTATTACTTCGAGAAGCTCGAGATCCCGACGGTGCCGATCGTGCTGGCTTTCGTGATGGGGCCGATCGTCGAGCGGAATCTCAACAAGGCGCTCACGATTCACGCCGGCGATATGTGGGGGGTCATCACGCGGCCGATTGCGCTCTCGATCATGATCCTTTCCCTGGTCACGGCGGTCTACGGGTTCTGGCGGAGTTACCAGACGTCCCGCCACGATGAGGGTACGCTCAAGGAATAGGATTTCGGGTTACGCCGGCGAGTAGTAAGGGTTCGTGCCCGATGCATGATCCGTCGTATCGAGTACGGCGGTGATTTCGGGAACCGCGGCGAGAATTTCCTTTTCCACGCCTTGCTTGAGGGTCGCATTGGCCATGCCGCACCCTTGGCATCCGCCTTCAAGGCGGATGTAGGCGATGGTTTCCTGTACGTCGATCAGGCTGATGGAGCCGCCGTGGGACGCGACGGCCGGGTTGACCCGCTCGTCGAGCACCTTTTGAACCGCCACCGCGACAGGGGTTTCGAGCCCCGGCTTCGGGATTGCATCGCGGTAATCTTTCACGCCCTGCACCTCGGGAATGTAATGGCGCAGCATGTTCTCGATGCCGGCCCGTAAGCCTGCCGCCGATCCGAGCATTTCGAGATAAACGATACCGTCCTTGAAGTCGTGGAAGACTACGTCGCCGCCGCCCTGAGACGTCGCCGGGCGGATGCGGGTCTCGATCAGTTCTTGGATGCGGGTTTCGACGTTCTTGCCTTCGGCGTCTTCTGAAGACGATCGATCGGGAAGAACCGCCGGTTC
>JAVJPD010000667.1:0-2717 GCA_040216475.1 Rhodospirillales bacterium | reverse complement strand
GATCGATTATCTGGGCAGCGATCCGAACACCCGATCGATCCTGCTCTATATCGAATCCATTCAAGAACGGCGTAATTTCATGTCGGCAGCCCGGGCGGCGGCTCGCAACAAACCTGTCCTGGTCATCAAATCGGGCCGCGTCGCCGAAGGTGCGCAGGCCGCGCACTCGCATACCGGGGCTCTCGCAGGCTCGGATGACGTATACGAGGCCGCCTTCCGGCGTGCCGGCATGTTGCGGGTCGACACGATCGAGGAACTGTTCAGTGCCGTGGAAACGTTAGCCCGTGCACGGCCGTTAAAGGGCGATCGCCTGGCCATTCTCAGCAACGGCGGCGGCATCGGCGTCTTGGCAATTGACGGCCTCATTCGAGGCGGCGGCGTTTCCGCCATTTTATCGGACCAAACCATCGAAAAACTCGATGCCGTACTGCCGGACACCTGGCCGCGGGGCAATCCTGTCGACATCATCGGCGATGCCCCAGCGGAACGATATGCACAGGCCTTGGAAATATTGATCGAAGCCGAAGAGATCGATGCCGTATTGGTTATGCATGCGCCCACGGCAATCGTATCAAGCGGTGATGTCGCGCAAGCCGTCATAGAGACGGTTCGCAAAAAACCGGCAACCGTTTTAACGAGTTGGGTCGGCGGCAAGGCCGTTTCGCAAGCCCGGCGGCTTTTTTCCAGCGCCGGTATCCCTACATACGGTACGCCTGAACAGGCGGTCGGCGCGTTTCTGCACATGGTGAACTACAAGCGCAATCAGCAGCAGTTGATGGAAACGCCGCCATCGGCCCCAAAGGAATTCAATACCGACGCCAAAAGCGCCCGCCATGTAATCGAGCGGGCCCTGGCGGAAAACCGCCTGCAGTTAAGCGAGCCCGAAAGCAAAACGGTCCTCGCGGCCTACGGCATCCCCACGGTCGAAACCCATATCGTCGCCACGGCCGAGGAAGCCGTGATCAAGGCCATCGAAATGGGCTTTCCCGTCGCCTTGAAAATCCTGTCGCCCGATGTCAGCCATAAATCCGACGTCGGCGGCGTCGATCTGTTTCTCGAATCCGCCGAGGCCGTCCTCGCCGCGGCCCGCGCCATGCCGGCGACCATCCGAGAACACGTGCCCGAGGCCCGCATCGAGGGCTTTTCCGTGCAGAAAATGGCGGATCGGCCCGGTGCCTATGAAGTGATCGCCGGCGCCGCCGCCGATCCGATTTTCGGCCCCGTGGTTCTGTTCGGCCAAGGCGGCACCGCAGTCGAGATCATCGGCGACCGTGCCGTCGCGCTGCCGCCGCTGAACATGAATCTTGCGCGCGAATTGATCTCCCGCACGCGGATAGCGAAATTGTTTCCCGGCTATCGCGACCGGCCGCCGGTCGATTTCGATGCGTTGTGCCTGATCTTGGTGCGCCTGTCCCAACTGATTATCGACATGCCGTCCGTCGTCGAAATGGACATCAATCCCTTGCTCGTCGACGAAAAAGGCGTTCTCGCTCTCGATGCGCGTATCCGCCTGACCCATGAGACCCCGCCGACCGACCGGCTGTCGATCCGCCCCTACCCCAAGGAACTGGAGGAAACGGTCACGCTCGGATCGGGGCGCGAAATTCTTCTTCGCCCGATCCGGCCGGAAGACGAGCCCGAGCATTACGATCTCTTCTCGAAGTTTTCGCCCGAAGACATCCGATTCCGCTTCTTCGGCTTGATCCGGCAACTGCCGCACTCGGAGATGGCCCGCTACACCCAAATCGATTACGACCGGGAAATGGCGTTCATCGCCAGCGTCCCCAAGGAGGGCGGCGGCCGGGAAACCCTCGGAGTCGTGCGGACGGTGACGGACCCGGATAACGAACGCGCCGAATTCGCCATCATCATCCGCGCCGACATCAAGGGTCAGGGATTGGGCGAAGCGTTAATGAGAAAAATGATCGCCTACAGCCGCGAGCGCGGCACCGAAACCATCACCGGACAAGTGTTGCGCGAGAACAAGGCCATGCTCGACCTGGCCGATTTTCTCGGCTTCGCGCGGCGGCCTCTCGCCGACGAACCGGGTGTGTTCGAAGTGACCTTGCCGCTGCAATCATAAATTATTTCGTGGTGGCGATGAACACGCCGTCCCACTCCGGCGGCGGCGGATTGACCTCGTATTCGGCGATCCGGTTCTTGAGCAGGTTCAACGTGCCTTCGATGCGATAGCCGTTGAGCTTGGAACGCGCCTCCTCGATCTTCGCCTTGGCCGTTTCCCAATCCTGCTTGCGATATGCCGCGACGGCCTGATCGACGGCCGTCTTGAGTGCCTGGAAGTCCTCGCGCGCGGCGACCGTCTCGTCGCCCAGCAGCGTGTAAATCGGCACGCCGACGGTTTTTCCCTTCACCTGGATCAGATCCAGCTCGATGGTCGCCATCTCGGGCACCCTTTCCTTGGTCGCCTGGCCGATCAGGATATCGACGCCGTAATCCTTGGTCTGGCCCTCGAAACGCGCCGCCATGTTCACGCAATCGCCGAGCACCGAATAATCGAAGCGCTGATCCGACCCCACGTTGCCGACGACGCCCATGCCGGTATTGACGCCGAGGCCGACCTGCATGGGGATGTGCTTGCGTCCTTCGACCTTGGCTTCCTCTTCGAGCCGCGCGTTCAGCTTGGGAATTTCCGCGAGCATGCCGATCGCCGACAAACACGCGTGGCGCGGATGGTCCGGATCGTCCAACGGCGCGTT
>JAVJPD010000666.1:0-3067 GCA_040216475.1 Rhodospirillales bacterium | reverse complement strand
GGCCGAACAAGATTACATCGAGGGAGGAGCACATGGCCGCGCCGAACGTCCTTTATATTATGTCCGATCAGCACCAGCAGAAAGTAGCCGGCTGCTACGGCCACGAGTTCATCAAAACGCCGAACATCGACGCCCTGGCGGCACGCGGCACCCGCTTCGCCACGGCCTACACCAATTCCGCGATCTGCGTGCCGGCGCGCGCCACTCTGGCGACCGGGCGCTACGTTCACCAGACCCATTACTGGGACAACTCCCACGGCTACGAGGGCAAGATCAAAAGCTGGCATCACATGGCCGGCGAGCGGGGCGTCGGCGTGACGTCGGTCGGCAAGTTGCATTTCCGCTACGACGAGGACCCGGTCGGCTTCGAAGAATCGATCATTCCGATGAACATCGACGGCGGCTTCGGCGATGTTCGGGGATGCGTGAAGCGCCCGATGGCGCCGCCCTTGAAGAAAAGCAAGACCGCCGAGCGGATCGGCCCGGGCGAATCCTCCTACACCAAGTACGATAACGACATCATGGAAAAAACCTGCGCCTGGCTGCGCGAAAAGGGCGCGAAGAAGAACGGCAAGCCGTGGGTGCTGTTCACCTCCTTCGTGTGCCCGCATCCGCCGCACATCGCGCCGCAGGAATTCTATGACCTGTACGACAAGGTCGACATTGCGAAGCCGAAGTTCAGCGATCCCGACGCGCCGCTGCATCCGTGGATTCACCTTCTGCAGCGTTCGCGCAACCACGAGGATTTCATGACGCCGGAAAGCAAGCGCGTTCTGATGACGTCTTATTACGGCTGCGTGAGCTATCTCGATTCCAACATCGGCAAGGTACTCGCGTGTCTCGATGAATGCGGCCTGCGCGACGATACCATCGTGATCTACACCACCGATCACGGCGAGGCCCTGGGCTCGCGCCGGCTATGGGGTAAGAGCAACATGTACGAGGAGGCCGCGGGCGTGCCGATGATCGTCGCCGGGCCGGGCATTCCCGAAGGCAAGGTGTCGACGACGCCGGTGACGCTGGTCGATATCGGACCGACGGCCCTGGATGCCGTCGGCCACGGCGATATCGCTAAGAAAGAAAAACTCATGGGCGGATCGCTCATCGAGCTCGCCAATGAGGAAAGCGATCCCGGCCGGGTGGCGTTCAGCGAATATTACGCCTCCGGCGGCGACCGGGCCGCCTACATGATCCGCAAGGGCAAGTATAAATACATCCATTACGTCGGCTACGAGCCGGAACTGTTCGATCTGGAGACCGACCCGGAAGAAACGGCAAGCCTTGCCGAGGACGCGGGCCATGCGGGCGTGCTCAAGGATTACGAAGGCATCCTGCGCGCGATGCTCGATCCCGAGGCCATGGACGAAATGGCGTACCGCGATCAATGCGCCCTGGTCGAGCAATGCGGCGGGCGCGAGAAGGTCTCCGCGAAGGGCGCGATCCAGGCCTCGCCGGTGCCCGGGGAAAAAGCCGAATACATGGGGTGAGAATCCGTTTTTGCCTGATTTATGTGGGGTTATGCCGTTGTGGTATCCCACAATAGCCGGCAATTCCGCCGCCGCGTTAACCTGCCATTAATGTTGTTTTTTCTAACCTGAGAAAGCCGTCGAGATCATTTCTTTCCAGGGGTAGCCATGATGAAACGGGAGCGCGAGTCCTTGCCGGATACGTCGGATCAAGAGATTCTTTTTACCGTCCAATACGCCATGAATACGGCGTTTCTCGCGGCAAAGAAAGCCGCCGAGAAAGACGACGCCTCGGAGCCGAACGCAAAAGATTAAATCCGGCGGCGGATTTCTGACAGCATAACAGCTTGCAATTTTACACGATCGTCAGTTCGCGAGCGCGGCGATGGCGATGCCGCTTTCTCCGGCGACGGAATATAAAAGGTAGAGTTTGTCGCCGTCCGCGAATACGTACGGATCGCGCAGCTGATTGGCGCGTTCCATGATGTCGCCGCGCACGGACGGTTCGACGGGCAGTTCACCGCCCTCGTAGGTTTCCTCGGGGCGCAGGATTTCTTCCGGATCGGAAACCAGCCAGTTGTTCCAATCGGAATCGAGATCGACTTCGCACATAGCGATGTGTTCGGGCGCATCGCCGATCCGGGTGAAGAACACCTTCAGCATGTCGCCTTCGAGCCACACCGCGACGTGGCGGATATGGTCGGGAAAACCGATATCAGGGCCTTTTTCGAAGGGTTGCAGGCCGTCGGACGAGCGCCACAGGGTCGCGTTGCGCGCCAGCGCGTAATAGTCGTTTTTCCATTCGAACACGCGGAAATACGGATCGCCGAGCACGGCGGTGCGGGCGCTGAAGGAGAGGCCGTCCTTCGAGAGCGCGACCTTGGTGGCTTGCTGGATCCCGGGTGCCGCCGAGACGACGCCGTGATAGTAAAGCCGGATTTCCTTCTTGGCGTCGTCGACGATGACGTCGGGCGAGGCGATGTGCTCGAGCATGAAGGATTGACGGACATCGAGCGTACCCGGCTCGTGCATCTGCCAGGGGCCTTCCGGGGTATCGGCATAGGCGAGCCGGATATAGGTTCCCATATGGTTGCCGAAATAGAGGTAATAGCGCCCAAGCGGGTTCTCGACCCAATCGGGCACGCGGATCATCGACGGCCCATTGACGTTACGGCCCATCCAGCGGTCCATGAACGGCGTGATGATCGGATTGCCCGGCAGACGGGTCGCTTCCATGGCGGCTCCTGTGTCAGGGGGCGATCTTAACGCTTTGGTAACCCTTTGGAAATCGGTTCGGCGTTTAGGGAATCTTAAGCCGTGCCCGGCTACTTCTAGGATAACACATAAAAAAATCCATTCTCAGGCCTAGGGGGAACCACCATGCAGGTGCGTAAAACCTTCGTTAAAGCAGGCGTCGTAACGCTGCTTCCCTTTTTTCTATCCGGCTGCGGACTGCCGGTCGGCGTGACGATCGCCAGCTGGGCGATCGACGGCATTTCATTGCTGACGACTGAAAAATCCGTCACCGATCACGGCATTTCCGCCGTTGCCCAGCGGGACTGCGCGCTGTGGCGCGTGTTCAAGGAGATCGGAAGAGCACA
>JAVJPD010000665.1:0-2725 GCA_040216475.1 Rhodospirillales bacterium | reverse complement strand
ACCCTGCACGTGCGCCCGGTGCTCAACATGAAAAGCGGCACCGACGTGCGCAAGATGCGAGAGATCGCCGAGGAAGCCTTCGCCATGGTGCGCGAATACAAGGGCTCGCATTCCGGCGAACACGGCGACGGCCTGGTGCGCTCGGAATTTCACGAGCCGATGTTCGGCTCGCGCATCGTGCGTGCCTTCGAAGAAGTGAAGGACACCTTCGATCCGAACGGCGTCTTCAACCCGGGCAAGATCGTGCGGCCGTCGAAAATGGACGACCGCTCCTTGTTCCGCTACAAGCCCGGCTATCAAGCCTATACGCCCGACACGGCACTCGATTGGTCCGACTGGGGCGGTTTTGCCGGCGCGATCGAGATGTGCAACAACAACGGCGCCTGCCGGAAAGCCGACGCCGGCGTGATGTGCCCGTCCTATCGCGCGACCGGCGACGAAAAGGACCTGACGCGCGGCCGCGCCAATACCCTGCGCCTCGCCGTCTCGGGTCAATTGGGGCCGCACGCCTTTACCTCGGACGAGCTTTACGACACCCTCGATCTTTGCGTCGGCTGTAAGGGCTGCAAGCGTGAATGCCCGACCGGCGTCGACATGTCGCGCATGAAGATCGAGTTCCTGCATCACTACCGCCGACGCCACGGCGTGCCGCTGAAGGAAAAGCTGATCGCGCATCTGCCCCGCTACGCGCCGCTTGCTTCGAAGCTGCATTTCCTGGTCAATCTGCGCGACCGGATTCCCGGCCTGGCGGCGTTGAGCGAAACCCTGTTCGGCTTCAGCCGCCACCGCTCCCTGCCGCGCTGGAGCGCGCGGCCCTTCAAGGCGCCGCAAAGAAGCAGCGGCGCCGCGAATAAACCCGAAGTCGTGCTGCTCGCCGACACCTTCAACACCTATTTCGAGCCCGAAAACCTGCGCGCCGCCGTCCGGGTGCTGGCGGCCGCCGGTTACGCGGTTCACGTGCCCACGATCAAGAACACACATCGCCCGCTTTGTTGCGGACGCACCTATCTCGCGACCGGGCTCGTGGAGAAGGCCAAGGAGACCGCGCGCGCGACGCTCGAAACCCTGAAGCCCTTCATCGAGCGCGGCGTGCCCGTGATCGGGCTGGAACCGTCCTGCCTGCTCACCCTGCGCGACGAATACCTGGCGCTGTTGCCGGGCGCGGAGACCATCGCGCTCGCCGGTAAGGCCAAGCTGTTCGAGGAGTTCCTCGCCGAGGAGCACGCCGCCGGGCACCTGATCCTGAACCTAAAACCGATCGCACGAAAAAAAGCGCTGTTGCACGGCCATTGCCATCAGAAAGCGTTCGGTGCGATGGGCGCGGTCGAGACCATCCTGAAACTGGTGCCGGAACTTTCCGTCGAAACGATCGACTCGAGCTGCTGCGGCATGGCCGGCGCCTTCGGCTTCGATGCCGATCACTACGAGATTTCCCTGAAGATGGCGGAGTTGTCCTTGTTGCCCGCCGTCCGCCACGCTCCCGACGATGCCCTTATCGTCGCCGACGGCACCAGTTGCCGCCATCAGATTCACGACGGCGCGGTGCGCGACGCCCTGCACGTCGCGCGAGTCCTGGAGATGGCTCTCGCGCCATAGAGATTTTTATTGATCGGAAGTTTCCGCATTCGTCATCGCCCGGCGCAAGCCCGGGCGATCCAGTTCATCATCCTGGATGCCCCGCGTGAAAGCGGGGCATGACGGCATAGTTGACAACCAGCGCCGATAAGAACTAAACGGCGCCTTCCTCGCGAGCCTGTTTGATCTCGTCGTCGCTGAGGCCGAGAACCTCCTTGAGGATTTCATCGGTATGCTCGCCGAGAAGCGGCGAGCGCTTCACCTCGGACGGCGAATCGGAGAGCTTGATCGGATTGCCGACGGTGAGGTATTTGCCGCGCTCCGGATGATCGACTTCGACCACCGTGCCGGTCTGACGCAGGGACTGTTCTTCCGCCAATTCCTTCATGGAAAGGATCGGCCCGACCGGAATGTTCTTCTTGTTGCAGATTTCCATGACCTCGAACTTCTCCTTGGTCACGGTCCACGCCTCGATGGTCTCGAACATCTCGTTCAGCTTCGGCAGGCGCGCTTCCGGCGTCGCCCACTCGGGGTCGTCCTTCCACTCGGGCTTGCCGATGACGTCGCAGATGTTCTTCCATACCGGCGCCTGGGTGATGAAGTAGGTGTAGGCATCGGGATCTTTCTCCCAACCCTTGCACTTCAGAATCCGCCCGGGCTGGCCGCCGCCCGAGTCGTTGCCCGCGCGCGGCACCGCATCGCCGAAGGGAACGCCCTCGCTGAATTGGGAATACTCCTTGAGCGGGCCCACCTTCAGACGCTGCTGATCGCGCAGCTTGACCCGGCAGAGATTGAGGACGCCGTCCTGCATGGCGCATTCGACCCGCTGCCCCTTGCCGGATTTTTCCCGGTGAAACAACGCCGTGACGATCCCGAGCGCGAGATGCAGCCCGGTGCCGGAATCGCCGATCTGCGCGCCCGTCACCAACGGCACGTCGCCGAGATGGCCCGTCGTCGAGGCCGCGCCGCCGGCGCACTGGGCGACGTTCTCGTAAACCTTACAGTCCGCGTACGGCCCCGGCCCGAACCCCTTCACCGAGGCATAGATCATGCGCGGATTGATCTCCTGAATCCGCTCCCAGGAAAACCCCATGCGATCCATGGCACCGGGCGCGAAATTTTCGACCATGACGTCGCATTCCTCGATCAG
>JAVJPD010000664.1:0-3711 GCA_040216475.1 Rhodospirillales bacterium | reverse complement strand
GAAAGAATTCCTCTTGGGTGGAATCCTTGCCGCTGATGAACTGCACGACGTCGATCATGAGGACGTCGACGGAGCGCAACTGGTCCTTGAAATCGACCGTATTGTGCTCGCGCAGCGCCCGGATGAAGCGGTACATGAACTTCTCGGCGGAGAGATAAATCACCGTGCGCGAGGGGTCCTTCTGGCGGATATGCCAGGCGATGGCGTGCATCAGGTGGGTCTTGCCGAGGCCGACCCCGCCGTAGAGGAACAGCGGGTTGAACGGCACCGTCGCGGCCTCGGCGACGCGCCGGGCGGCGGCATAGGCGAACTCATTGGGTTTGCCGACGACGAATTGATCGAAGGTGAAACGCGGATCGAGCGGCGCGCTGATTTCCTTATTGTAATTAAAGCCGTTCAGAACGGTCGTGCCGACGGCCGGCGTTTTGGCCCTGACACCGTCCGCCGGAATTTCCCGCGGGACAACCGCGACCTTGGCGCCCTGGTCGGCCTGCACGAAAACGGCCACGGCCGTCACGTCCGGATTTTCCGCCGACCACAAAATATGAAGCCGGTCGAGATAATGCGCGACGATCCAGTCGCGCATGAAACGGGTCGGCACCGCGATGCTGAGCCTGCCGTCGTTGAAATCGCGGACGGTCATCGGCTTCAGCCAGCTCTTATAAGCGTCTTCCCCGATTTCGGAGCGCAAGGAGTCGAGAACATTCGCCCATTGA
The DNA here is from genome assembly GCA_040216475.1 of Rhodospirillales bacterium. Lineage (GTDB taxonomy): Bacteria > Pseudomonadota > Alphaproteobacteria > Rhodospirillales > CALINB01 > CALINB01. The sequence goes on along the minus strand of JAVJPD010000664.1, from coordinate 2,995 downwards.
AGCTGAAGCCTCTCGTCCGTCGTCATCTTGTCCATTCGCCGTCAGCCTTTTGGTCCACCCCGGTGCCGGCACGGCCGGCCCGCGGCATTTTTCATGTCCCCACCCCTGGGCCGGAACCGGGCGAACCGCCCGGCCACGGCCGACAAGGCCTTCCGGAGCCTCAAGCCACCGACGACGACGCCTTTTACGGGCCCCGGCGTACCGGGCCCGCTTCCAAGACATGTGCCGTATCGGTGTCTCCCCCCTCCTTAATATCCCATCCCTGCGGCACGGGTTTCCCCGCCGTTTGTTCACCGCCGCCAACGATCATTGGTTTGAATTCTAGCAGAGAAAGTCACTAAAGCGGCGGATGGCGAAAAAATTATATAAACGATGCCTTTAAAAACAGAACTTGAAACGTCGGCCTGAAAAATTCCCCCGAGTGCATTTATTCAATTGTCGATATTCATGCCGATCTTCAATTTTATTTTAACCCACCGACGCAACATCGACTCTTGAAATTTTTAATCACGAGCTTCTCCGGTAAGAACACTTCTTCGTTGCCTAAGAGAGTGAGTTTACCAAATTGCAATGTCCAAACTGTCAGTGGGGTCCGAAGATTGGAAGGTAAATGTACAAAGCTGAAACCGACATGGCAACGTGATCGAAAAGAGAACGTCGAAAAAAATTCCCTTGACTTTTGTCCGCCCCGGCGGGCATTCGCGCGGCGAAATCGGTCGCTTCCGATTAAGCGCTTCTAGAAACACAAGAAACGACGCCGCATGAAAAAAGCCGTGGCCTCATCGGCACACGGCTTCGTCGGCGAAGGCCGTAACAATTCTAAAAAAACTACGCGGCCATCTTTTTAATGCGGGCGGACAAGCGCGACAGTTTCCGCGCCACCATATTTTGATGCAGGAGACCGTGCTTCGCACCACGCATCAGTTCCGGCTGAGCGGTGCGAAACGCTGTCGCCGCCTTCTCGCGATCGCCGCCGGAGATGGCTTCCTCGACGGCCCGCAAGAACGTCCGGATGCGGCTCAAGCGCCGGGTATTGACCTGCGTGCGCCGCAGGGTCTGACGATACCGTTTTTTGGCCGAAACATGATTGGCCATGGCTGTCCCTTTTTCTCCAAGTTTTCCGCGCCGTTTTCACTCGGGTTTCCCAGGTTTCCCTGAGCATTCCCTCAAGCATATCCTGTGGCGCGCCGTGAGGGCAGGCTTATAAAGCCGCCGCCGCTTTCCGTCAACCCTGGCCGTCAACCCTGGCCGTCAATCCTGGCCGTCAACCCTGGCCTCAGCTCTGGTGGTGTCTCAGCTTCAACCTCGCCCTTCGACAGGCTCAGGGTGAGGTCAGGAAGGACCGCCCGGAATGCCTCATCCCGAGCCTGCCGAAGGATGGGCACTCCAGTCCGAATTTCAAAGTAAGACACTACCGTCAACCCGACCTTTCGGGCTCCGATTCCGGGACGGGCGTCACTTATTCTTGAAACCCGGTTTGCGCTTCTCGACGAACGCCGCCATGCCCTCCTTCTGATCCTCGGTGGCGAACGTCGCGTGGAACAAACGGCGCTCGAAACGCAGACCGTCCGTCAAGCCGGTTTCCTCGGCCCGCTTGATCGCCTCCTTCGCCATCAGAACGGCGGCGCGGGGCAGGCTCGCGATTTTCGCCGCGACCTTGATCGCTTCGCCGCGCAGCTCGGCCGCCGGCACGATCCGGCTGACGAGGCCCGCGCGCTCGGCTTCCTCGGCGTCCATCATGCGCCCGGTCAAACACATCTCCATCGCCTTGGTCCGTCCGATCAGGCGGGTCAGGCGTTGCGTGCCGCCGAGGCCGGGAATGATGCCGAGGGTCACTTCGGGCTGGCCGAACTTGGCGGTATCGGCGGCGAGAACGATGTCGCACATCATCGCGGTCTCGCAGCCGCCGCCGAGGGCAAACCCGGCGACCGCGGCAATCGTCGGCTTGCGGCACGCATCCAGGCTCTCCCATCCGCGTGTCAGGAAATCCTCGAGATAGGCGCCGGCGAAGGTCTTGTCCTTCATTTCCTTGATGTCGGCGCCGGCGGCGAACGCCTTGTCCGAACCGGCGAGCACGATCGCGCCGATGCCGTCATCGGCCTCGAAGACCGCCAGGGCCTCCGTCAATTCGGCCATCAGCGCGCTGTTGAGCGCATTCAGGGCGTCGGGCCGGTTCAACGTGATGACGCCGACGGCGCCGACGGTTTCGACCATGATATTTCGGTAGGCCATGTTTCGCTTCCTTGTGCTGTCGCCGTTTACGGCGCGGCTTACATCGCCGTTTACGGCGTGTTGTTCGATACCCCATCCGCCGCCTCGCGCGGCCGGACGGTAAAGCGAACGGTCAACGTGGCCCCGTTGCCACCAACGGATCGTCCCTCGGGAAAGTCGATGATCAACTGCTCGCCTTCCCGTTCATAAGCCAGTTTGTCTTCGCCAGGCGCTCGGCTTTGGCGCCAACCGAGCTGCGGCAGGGTCGCGCGGTAAAATGCCGTGACCGCGGACGCGCTCACCGGCCCCGATGCGTAGGCCTCGACGATCCGGCCCGCCGGCGTATCGAAGACGACCCGTTTGTCCATGTTTTCCGAGAGGCCCTGCATCAGCGGCAGCTCATCCAGGCCGGCGATATAATCGGCCGCCGCCGCGCGCCCGCCGGAGAGACCGAAAACGCCAAAGGCACCGAAGACCAAGACCAACAACGCCAGAACGGCGCAAAGCCGTTTGCGTAAACCGATGCGCCGGAGGATCAGCATGCCTTCGCTATATCACTACCGCTGCCGGTGCGCACAATAAAAAGTGGAACGCCCGGCTTGTACGATATGGCCGATCCCGCCGGTGCGCGCGCGATCGCAACGGCAGTCCGGACAGGCTTCGCCCGGGCGGCCGTATACCGCGAAACGGTGCTGGAAGTAACCGAGCTCGCCGTCGGGCCGGCGGTGATCGCGCAGCGTCGAGCCGCCGGCGGCGATCGCCTCGTTCAGCACCGCCTTGATCG
>JAVJPD010000663.1:0-5442 GCA_040216475.1 Rhodospirillales bacterium | reverse complement strand
CCGCAAGGCGGCGAATCGGTGACCCTGACCTTCCAGAGCGAAGGCACCAGCGAGAAGGATATCTTCGGTTGGTACAAGATCGACGCCAACGGCAATCCGGGCGAAGCCCATGTGATTTGGGGCAATACCCAGGATAACGATCTGGACGAGGGGCAGACCTCCTACACCATCGAGGGCCTGCAACCGGGTGAATCGTTCGGTCTGTTCATCGTGCCCGACGGCAAGGACGATGAAAACTGGGTGAACTCGAACAGCAGCAGCCGTCACCTTGAAGTCAATTCCAACGGCGAGCTGGTTCAGTACGACGACCAAGGCCGCGAGAAGAACTCCACGGATGACATCGTTCTCGCCACCAGTGACGGCGCGAAGTCCGGTATCAATGGCGACGGCAATCTGCAGATCGGCTTCGAGAACGGCTCTACGCATCACGGCGACTTCGACGATCTCATCGTGACGGTTCAGTACAACGGCCAAAGCGAGCCCAGCAATACGACCGCCGAGAACGACAGCTTCTCCTTCACGGCGTACGACGCCGACGGCCAGCAGGTCGAGGACAGAAGCGGCGATGACGGCGGTTACTCGGTGACCGACGGTCAGACGAACGTCAACATCAACATCGATCCGTCGGGCATGTCCTGATCGCCAATCAGTGACTGGCGGAAAAGGCCGTGGTTTTCCACGGCCTTTTTCTTTTGCTTCGTCTTAAGATGTTCGGCGATTGATCGGATATCCGCTCGCAGGACCGAGAAACGGTTGGATCAGCATCCGGTCGAGCCATAAATCGCGGCGCGTGCGGAATTGCTCGATGCCGATGGTCATTGCCTCATGGCCGTCACGTGGCTGCGGCCGGTATGTGCCGAGCAACCGGTCCCACCAGGGCAGGTTGAAACCGAAATTAGAGTTGGTCTCGTCGGGATAGATTGAATGGTGTACCCGATGCATATCCGGCGTCACCACGAAGAAACGGAGAATTCGGTCGATTCGCTCGGGGATGCGGATGTTGGAATGGTTGAACATCGCGGTGGCGTTCAGCAGCACCTCGAAGAGGAGAACGGCAGCCGCCGGCGGTCCCAGCACAACGACGACGGCAAGCTTGAGGCCCATCGACAACAGGATCTCGACCGGGTGGAATCTGAGGCCGGTGGAGACGTCGAACTCCAGATCGGCATGGTGCATACGGTGTAGCCGCCACAGCGCCGGCACGGCATGGAACATCACATGCTGGAGGTAGATGACGAGGTCGAGCGTCAGAATTGAGAGGAAGAAGGCGGGCCAGAAAGGAACGTCGAGGATATTCAGGAAACCCCAATCGCGTTCCGTCGCGAGAATGGCCAGCGCGACCGCAACGACGGGGAAGATCAAGCGCACGAGAACCGTGTCGATGATGACGATGCCGAAGTTGTTACTCCAGCGGATCAGGCGGGGAATTTTCCGCGGGCGGCGTGGCGCAACCGCTTCCCATACCGCCATCGCAACGAGGATGCCGAGAAACAGCCCCAAGCGGATTATCGGTTCGTTCGCCAATAGGATATCGGTCATTCCGGGTGGCATGCCCTTATCAGCGGTTCGCGTCTCAAGTGAGAGTCTCAAGTGAGAGTCTAATGCAGTTTCATGTGTTCCGGCCAAAACCGATACGCGATGCCTATTCGGCCGCTTCCTGCGGGGTGTAGCGGAAATGCGCCCATTTTTCCCTGCCGCCGCGGTTTTCGAGGACATTGATGAGGGCCGAAACGGGGCGCCGGTCGAAGCGGCCGCCGGCCTTGTCGAGAAGCGATTCCGTGGCGGCCTCGAAGGTCAGGGCTTCGCGGTAGATCCGGGGCTTGACCATGCCGACGAATTCGCTGGCCACGGCGAGAATGCGGGCCGGCTCCAGAATGTCCGTTTCCCTCAAGCCGAGCGCGCCGGAGCCGTCGCAGGACTCATGCATTTGTTTGAGGGTGTCGACGACGGGGCCCTGAAAATTCACCGGCTCGATCAGTTTCACGCCGGTGTCGAGGTAATCGTAGACGAGCTTGCGTTCGTCCTCGGTCATCGCCTCGTCCTTGTTCAGGATGGAGATGGGCACGAAAATCTTGCCGAGGTTCGTCAGCTTGCCGGCGATTTCGACGGTTTGAATATCGGTGTCCGACAGTTCCATCTCTTCGGCGATGGCGCGGGCGACTTCCGCGACGTGCAGGGATTGGTTGGCGGACAACGGATCGCGCCGGTCGACCAGGCTGACGAGCGTGTCGATCAATTGGTTGAGAACCGTTTCGCTGCGTCGTTGCTCCTTGGTCAATGCGGTGATGTCGTCGATGACCATCAGGACGCCGGGCGGGTGGTCGCGGTCGCCGCGCAGCGGAATATGCCAGGTCTTGATCACCTCGAGATCGTTTTCGTCCTCGCCGAACTTGTGGATGTGTTCCTCGCGGCACCGGCCGACCGGATCGGCGATGCCGTCGTCTCGATCGGCGAGGGCGAAGTCGTTGATGATGCGGCTGTTGATCCGGGCGAACACGTTGGCCTTCACGGGCCCCATGACGCCGGCCATGGTCTTGCCGATCATCTCGGCCGGATCGATGCCGGCCTCCGCGGCGGCCGGCTGGTTCGCAAAGGTGTATTTGGTGGTGCCGTCGACGGCGATGATCTTGGTCGGCTGGCTGTTGGTGACGAGCCGCATGAACTTGCTGATGTTCTCGAACCGTTCGGATGAAATCCGGTATTTCTCGGCGGCCTGGGTCGCGCGCACGGAGCTGCCGTGGCGCCAGACGGCGATGATCGCGATGGTCACGCCGACGATGATCAGGACGAACACCGTCAGCATGGTTTTGAGGCGTGTTTCCGTCTCGGCCAGGGCCTCGCTTCTGGCGATGTTCTTCACCAATACCCACGGCGCTTGCGCGATATTACGGGACGTCACGAGAACTTCCTCGCCGACGTAATTGCGCTTGATGGCAAACCCGCCGGGTTTGTCGACGGCGAAAGTGGCGGCGAGATCGGGCGTATCGGCGGCGAGGGCGCGTTTCAGGGGCGGCGTGCCGTCGGCGAGCGGCGACAGGTATTCGACCGTGCCGCCGGTTTTGCGCACCAAATAAGCTTCGCTGGCCTTCGAGGTTTCGCCCGGCTGCTTGAGGCGGTCGAACAATCCTTTGTCGACCACGCGCATGCCGACCACGGCGCCGATGCCTTGCGATCCTTCGACGTCCTGGATGCCGTAAATCGGCAGGACGAAGCCCATGGTCGGCAGATTGGTCGCGCCGAGGAAAACGTCGATGATCGCCGGTTTTCCTTGCAGGGCTTCGAGAATGGCTTTGCTGACTTGCGGCGTGATCGGCGGCATGGCCGGCGAACTGACGATGGGTTTGCCGGCGGAATCGACGATGCCGATACCGGCGACGCCCGCCCGCTCGATATTGGCGGCCACCTCGCCGGTCGGCGGCGGGGCGAATCCTTCGCGCTCGGCGGTGGCGACCAGCAGGTTGCGCAAGTACCCGGCCTGGGCCTTTTGGTCGGTCACGGCGCCCTTGTCGCCTTCGGCCATGGTCAATTCCGTCACGTAGATTTGCAGGGACTGGTTCTCGGCCAGTTCGCGCATGACGGCGAAATTCCGTTCGATCCATTCATTGACCGCGTGGGTGCGGCTGTCGGCGATGATGCCGAGGCGGATTTGCCAGCCCTGCAGATCGCGGCGGCGTTCTTCGTCGACGAACGAAAACGAGAAATAAACGGCGGCGCCGATAACGGCGGCCAGGACCACGGCGATGACCAGCACGACCTTGTTGACCCGGCGCCGAATGGCGGCGTCTTCAATCTCGATCGCTCGTTTGGTGTCCTGGGTACCTGCCGGCTCACGTGTGGGGCCGTCGTCCGCCGGGCTCGTCATAACCCCCTCCCTGGCGCGCACTGATTGAGCGAAAGATTAAGGAAACAGCCGGTGAACGCAAGGAGAATCCCACCCTTGCCTTCATGCGGACACATTTCAGGCTTAATTTCAGGCTCGGCTCTAGGTTATTGATATAGATCGGATTCACATGATTTACCGGAACCGAATGATGTTTCCGATAAATCATGATCCGATCTAGGCCGGGATCGGTGTAAACTCCGATGCTTCCGGCCTGATGTGGGTGACGGCACGGAACGGCTCGAGGTGGGGGGTGATCGATGGTCTTCGCCAGATATTTCATCGTCGGCACGGTGTGCGGCCTTGCTTTGCTCGGGATGCCGCCGCCGTCGTTCGCCGCCTCCGCGGCGCCGAGTTTTTTCGACAGCAAGGAAATCCGCTCCGATAATCTGAAGCCGTTCAAGAAATGGACCGGCGTGCTTTTGCGCTATTCGAAAGAGGTGGCACTGCATAAGTCCGGCTCGTGCAAATCCAAGGAATTCAATGCCTGCCACTACAAGGCTTGGATGAAGTTTCTGGTCAGCATCAAGGGCAAGGACAAGCTCGAACAGATCAAGGCGGTCAACGATTTCATGAACCGGGCGAAATACATCACCGATCCGGTTAATTGGGGCGTGAAGGATTATTGGGAATCTCCCGGGGAATTCATGGAGAAATTCGGCGATTGCGAGGATTACGCCATCGCCAAATTCATGTCGTTGAAGCTGCTCGGGTTTTCCGATGAAACGCTGCGCGTGGTCGCGGTCAAGGACCTCAATCTCAAGGTCGGGCATGCTATCCTGATCGTGATTTTGGACGGCAAGTACCATCTGCTCGACAATCAGATCAAGCAGGTGGTTGAAACGAAAACGGTTCGGCATTACCGGCCGGTGTTTTCGATCAGTACGCGGTATTGGTGGCGCCACCGGCTGGCTGCCAAGTAAGGACGCTTATCCTTCCTTGTTCTCCTCGGAGAATTTATCGAGTTCGTGCCGGTCGCCGCCGCGCCGGCGAATGATGGCGAAACGGCGGTCGGCGTCCTGGCGGCGTTCGGGACTTTGCCGGCGCATTGCACCGGTTCGAAGCGCGCCGCCGGGGCGGTCTCCCTGATTCCTCCGCCTGTCGGCGCCGCAGCGCCGGTCCGCGCCGCACCGGCGGTCCGATTTGCGCCGGTCGCTCAGCAGCCGGCGTTCGTCGTGCGGTTTTGCCGAGGGATTGTCGTCGTCGGCGCTGGCCATGGTCATCCGTCTTCCGGCTGGTTTACATTTGCCGGCCGTCTCCCGGAGAAGCGGCCCGAACGGAGATTCTACCGGTTTTTATTGGCGAATCAACGGGTTGTGCCGTATTTTGGCGCGCTTTCCGGGCTAAACTCTTCTAAATGAGTCGTCTACGGTGTCCTATCTGCTGTTCATCCTGAAAAATGCCCGTTTCCTGGGGTTCGGCGTTCTGCTGACCTTTTTCGGCAACTTCGGGCAAACCTACTACATCGCCTTGTTCAACGAGCCGATCCGCGCCGAGTTCGGTTTGTCGCATGGGGATTTCGGCTTGCTCTATTCCGTGGCGACCGTGTCGAGCGCCGCGTG